>CAIWXH010000273.1 GCA_903916565.1 uncultured Oscillochloris sp.
CTTGCGGCGATTCGCCAGTTGCCTACGGCCCCGCCCGTGCTCCGCAAAGACTTCATCATTGACCCCTATCAGGTCTACGAGGCCCGCGCCCACGGAGCCGACGCGCTGCTGCTGATTGTCGGTGCCCTGGATGACGCCGCCCTGACGGAACTGCTGGCACTGACATATCGCCTGGGCATGGAGGCGCTGGTCGAGGTGCATAGCGAAGCCGAGTTGGCGCGAGCGCTGGCTGCGGGCGCGCCTGTGGTTGGCGTCAACAACCGCGACCTGCACAGCTTCACGATCACACTTGAAACCACGGCGCGGCTGGCGCGGCTGCTGCCCAGCGGCCCAGCGCGGCCCGTCCTGGTCAGCGAGAGCGGCATCTTCACCCCTGAGCATGTGGCGCAGGTGCGCGCCTATGGTGCCGACGCGGTGCTGGTGGGCGAGGCGCTGGTGACCGCCCCTGACATCGGCGCACGGGCGCGGGCCTTGGCAACGGCGTAGAGGGACACAAACAGACTCGTCAGGGGCGTGCCCCTGACGAGTCTGTGGTTTACCTATTGAGTGGAGCCACGCCAAGTGCTACGCCGACTCAGGCACGATCACGCCGTACTCACGATCACGGCGGCGATAGAGCACGCTCATCCGCTGGGTCGTCACGTCCTGGAAGACAAAGAAGTTATGGCCGAGCAGCTCCATCTGCTCGATGGCGTCTTCAGCCGACATCGGGCGCACCGTGAACTCCTTGGTACGGATGACCTGGCGCTCGGTGAAATCCTCCTCCTCGGACGTTGGCGCGACCAGGGCCACCGCCTCGGCCTCGGCCAGCGCCTCGGCCTCAACGACCTCAACCTGGCGACGCGAGCGCTCACGGCGCCAGAACTTCTCTTTGTAGCGCTTAATCTGGCGCTGAAGCACCTGCTGAACATCGTCCACGGCAGCGTACAGGTCGGACGACTGCTCTTCGGCGCGGAGGATGACGCCGTGCGTACCGACCAGGGTAACCTGAACCCGACTGACCTCGCCGGAGTTCCGCTGCTGCTCGGTATGAACCTCGACGGTGGCGCTGGCGATACCGTCCATATAGCGAGCGAGCTTGCTTAGCTTCTCTTCGATGTGGTGGCGTTGGCGCTCGGTGATCTTGCCGTTACGGCTCTTGACGGTTAGTTCCATCGTGGTCCTCCATCCATGTGCAAGGGTGCCCAGGGGCACCTGGGTCAGACTAACAAAACGGCAGAACCCTCGGGCAACAGGGTGCCGGGGACTCTGCCGTTTGTTTTACGCTTAGGTGAAGTGTTCTGGCGATTAAGTGCCATCGCGTGCCACTTCCTACCGCGCCTGCGCTACACCACTGTAGTGCGAAGATCTCTCGGCCTGCTGCGTGGGCCGTTGGCGCGTTATGCGGCGCATTGTACTACGCTCGGGGCAACGATTCAAGCGCGAAATGGCGTTAGTCTGTTAACTCCCACCTTTTGCTTGCCCAGCGCATGCTGGCGCACACCCACCGTGCCATGCTCCGCCCCCGTTCAACGACACAAGAAAGCACACACCCCGGATGGGGTGTGCGTGACGGTACGCAACCCTCCTCGCTGGTTGATTCTCAAGCGGAGCGCACAGGCGCTTCGGTTGCTCGTTACATCGTACGCAGGGCCTCGATGGGCGCGAGGCGGCTGGCCCGGAAGGCGGGGTAAATGCCGGCCACCAGGCCCACCGCCGAGGCGAAGCTCAGCGCTAGGGCGACCGCCTGCATGTCGAGAATCAGGTAGGGCGCAATGCCCAGGTCTGTCTGGTGGCCCCAAGTTCGACCGCCACCTGCTCGCCGGTGGTGCGCCGCACGACGGGGCCGTCAGCGCCATCCTCAACGGCCTGGAGCGGGATGCTCAGCACGTCGCGCAGCGCCAGGATCTCGATGCTGGCGGTCGTCGCCATACCCACCCGCAGCCGCTGGTCGTCGGTTCGCACGCCAATCTCAATCGGGTAGAGGCCGCCCAGGGGGCCAGCGCCAGAGCCGCCGAAGGAACCCATCTGCGTCTGGCTCTGGTCGTTCTGGCTGGCAGGCAGCGCACTGACCAGCAGCAACTCGCCGGGGAAGCTCGTATCCGGCACCGAGTCGATACGCACCTGCACCGGCTGACCGGCCCGCACCCGCGCCACGTCCTGCTCGGTCACCTGGCCGCGAATGAGGAAGCCGCTCAGGTCGGCGATACGCACCGCGTCATTGGCGGTCGTCAGGGTGCCCGGCTTGAGCGTCAGTTCCACCACGGTGCCGGCGATGGGTGCCTTCAGGGTGGCGGCGTCGAGGGTGGCCTCGGCAACCGCCAGCGCGGCGCGGGCCTGCTCAAGCGCGGTGTGTGCGCGGGCCTGCTCCACCGGGTCAGGGCCAGCGCGCAGCTTCGCCTCCGCAGCGACGGCCTCGAACACGGCTGCCTCAAGCTCGGCCTGACGGGCCGGGCGCTCCGGGTTGTCCACCAGAGCTTTGTAGCTCTTCTCCGCCGTGGCGAGATCCTGGCGCGCCTGGAGGATCGCGGCCTGCACGCCCTTCGTGCGCGCCGTATCGTAGCTGCGGCGGGCGTCGGCCAGATTGCGCTCGGCGGTGGTCACGCCGCGCTCGGCGGTCTGAATCTGGCGGATCTCGTTCGCCCGCGCCTGGTCATAGACCTCGCTCAGATTCTTCAGGTCCTGCTCGGCATTGTGCAGGCTCGTCTCGGCGTCAATAAAGGTGCGGCGAACGGCCTCGATCTCACGCGGCTCCAGTCGGCGGTGCGCGGAAAGCCCATTCGCATCCACCACGATCTCGGTCGGGTGGCGGCCCGTACGCTGCACGTAGTCCCAGTCCCACCAGGCGTCAGAGTACGACCGCTGAACTTGTGCGAGATTCTGGATCTCGCGCTCGACGCTCTGCTGCGCGTCGGTCTTGGTGCGTGAGGCGCTATCGCGGATCTGCTCAACGCTCTGGCGGGCCGCGACCAGGGCCTCCTCGGCGGCGGCGAGGCTCTGCTCGGCGGCGCTCAGGTCATCGGGGGCAGTGCCAGCCTCAAGGTCAGCCAAGCGCTGGCGGGCCGTGTCCAAGTGGGCCTTCGCCACCTCAATATCGAGCGGGCGCACCTCCTGCCCCAGCGCGGCCATATCGGCGCGGGCGCGGGCAACGTGCGCGGCGGCCTGCGCCAGTTCGGCCTTGGTTGGGCCAGCCGCAAGCGTATCGAGCGCCTGCTGGGCCTGGTCCAACTCGGCGCGGGCGCTCGCCACCTTCAGATCGAGGTTGCGGGTCTCAAGGCGGGCCAGCACGGCACCGGCGGCCACCGTGTCACCGCGCACGACCAGCACCGCGCGCACCCGGTTGCCCTCGGGGAAGCTGACCCGCGCTTGGTCGCGGGGCTCAAGGGCGCCGTTGACCGGCACGCGGTCGATCAGATCGCCCCGCACGACCGGGACGACCACCGGCGTCACTGCCTGGTCGGGAAGGTTCGGCTGAACCAGGGTCTGGCGTGCAATCAGCGCTGCGGCGACCACGCCGAGCCCGATCACAAGCGCCAGCCTCGTGAGCATGGGCCGCCAGCGTAGCTTGCGGCTGCGGGGCGGTGGTGCTGCGGTCATGGTGTAGGGTGTAGGTCTATTGGCTCTAGTGAAACATCCACTGAGATCATCATAGCAGAGTATAGTGGATCCAGGAATCTAGACACCCAGACGACCAGGATTCCGTACAATAGCACTATGAAAAAGTCTTACACTGCGAGCTTTAAAGCCCAGGCCGTTCTGGAGTTGCCGAAGGAGACCAAGCCCCTCAACCAGCTCGCTGCTGAGTTTGCGGTCGCCCCAAGCGTGCTGCGGGAATGGAAGCTGGCTGCCCTGCGGGGCCTGCCCGACGTGTTTGAGCGACGGGACTCAATCAGCGAACTGAAAGCCACCCACGAGCGCGAGCTCGGGGAGCTGGCCGAGATAGGCAAGCTCATCACGCATGTCAATTTCCTAAAAAAAAGCTACCGTCCTAACCCACAATGAGCGCTGCGACCTGGTTGAGCGCACGCCCGAGGCATTGCCGCTCCGTAGCGCGTGACCTCATCCGGACGCATCTGCTGGCGTGGGCCGAAGGGGAGCGGGCGCGATGGTAGCCACAACCGTGCAAGAGGCCGTATAGCAGTCCTACACAGGTTGTTTCGCGCCCGCCCGGTGGCTGAAGCCACGGGCTCGTACCTGCGAAGCCCGCTGAAGCGGGCTGCACAAGCCTGCCTTCGCAGGCTTCGTCAACCAAGCGCCGGGGGCTTCAGCCCCCCGGATTCAATAACCAGGATAGGATTGCGATAGCCGCCTTCCTAGCGCATCGTGCGCCGCGTGTGCGCCCGCGCTCCTATGAAACCTACGAGTTCTGGCTGAACCGTTGGCTGCGCTGGCGTGACGCGAACGGCTACCCCGTGCGGTTGAAGTTCGTCAATCTCGCAGAGCTTCAGCACTATTTCCGCGACATGGAAGCCCAAGGGCTGAAACCGGCAAGCCGTGACTCAAGCTGGCGCATTATCCGAGCGCTCTGGACACTGCTGAACCGGCGCAAGCTGTTGAC
>CAIWXH010000274.1 GCA_903916565.1 uncultured Oscillochloris sp.
CCCCGATGCCAATGCGGGCAAGCTGCGGCCCGACGGCGCGGAGGACTGCATAGCTCGTCCCCGCGCCCTGGCACGAGGCCAACACGACGAGCAGCGGTTTGTGCTGAAGCTGGGCCAGCGCCTCAACGAAGGCCGCGCCGGACACAGGGCGGTACGGCCCTGGCTCGGCCTGCTCTAGCCAGAGGTATGGCGCACCATCGACCAGCGCCCCGTGGCAGGCCAGAAAGAGAATCGGTGCCCCGTCGCGCAGGGCGTGGGTCAGATTGGCAAGCGTCGCCACCAGACGACCATCGCGCCCGTCAAGCACGATCTGGGGGATGTCGGACAGCCCGGCGCCTGCGGCGCCGGTGAGGCCCGGCACATCGACGGGGGCTGCGCCAACCGGCGTGGCGGCGGCCACCGCGACCACGGCGCGGAGGGACGGGCGCGGGGGCGGCGTCAGGTCAGCCATGCTGGCGCTGGGCAGATAGCGTGCCAGCCGCACCGCCTCGCCACGGGCCAGGGGCAGATTGGTCAGCGGGTCGCGCAGCGTCTCCCAGAGCAGCGCGTGCAGCGCGTCGTCGCCCGCATCGAGCGCGAGGCACAGGCGCAGGGGCTGCGCCGCACCTTCGCCCGCGCCGCGCCCACGCGCCCACGCCTCGCGCAAGGGTGCCGGGAAAACCATCGCCGTGAGCGCCGCACCATAGGCGTCGGGGAGCAGCTCAAGGGCGCGTAGCCCCGCGTGGCTAATCGTCAGGGCGACACCAGCGGCGAGCTGGGCGTCGCCGTTGGGCAGCGCCGCGACGAGGGTGGCGGTATAGCCAGCGTCGGCGCGGGTGATCGTGAGGACGAGGGTGCGGGTCGCCATGGTATGCTCGGCAGATCGCGGCGGGGCTAGGGCAATCATAGCAAGGCGCGGGGGGCACGGCAAGCGGAAGGGGCGCGATGCAGGACTGATGCAACGTCGCCTGCCACGCGATTTGGGCCAGGTTTGGGCTGGCCGTCGAACCAGCCCGCGAAGGAGAAGCCTCGGCTCGTGTTGGTTGCCCAGACGGTCGAGCACGGGGAGCGTGCGCTGGCAGACGCACCAACTTGCTCATGGAAGCAACGTGCCAAGGCAGCACTGGGCGTTTCGCCGGGGCCGAGCTTGACCTTGCTGAAGGTCGCACGCACCCCATACGGATGGCCTTGCGGCTCCGTAGCAAGGAGTGCATCGTCGCTATTTTTGAGTACGATCCCGATGTGGGTCAGCCCTGGCGGCGTAACCGCATCAATGGCGGCGGTGAGATGCGGTGCAAACATCGTGGTGCCCTGAACTACGTGCGGTGTGTGATCGGCGTCATTCGGCGACAACACCAAAACGGTTACGGAGCCAAGGCGGGTGAGATCGGTGCATCAATCCAAAAGGTATACCGCTCGCAGGATCGGGGGTGCGTACCTTGGTGGGCGGCATATTGGCAGCAAGCCATGCGGGACAACGCAACCAGCACCGCATCCACGCATACGCCCGCTCCACAGCGAGGACAACCACCCAAATCCGCATACCACGAATGCAGGGGCGTCCCCGTCCCTCATCGTGTGCGAGGTGTATGGTGACACCATCCCGCGTGTTCATCCCTCCCCCGCCGCACGCAGCACCTCCGTACGCAGTTTGGGGCTGATCCGCCGCCCCTGGGCAATCAACGCATCCAGAACCGGCTGGATGGCGGCGAGCGCACCGATCTGTTTGGCGGCGAGCAACACACCAAGCGTCCCAACGACGGGGAGACCCAATCGGCGGGCTACGTCGCGGGCATACTTGTCGTCCAAAATAAGCAGCCGTGCCTGGTGAGACTGCGCCAATGTGATCGCCGCAGCCTCCCCGCCACCCAGCGCCCGATAGGCGTGCAGTGCGGCATCAGGACGGGTAGGTTTGATGGTGAGCCACGGAACATCGGCGAGATCGGGATCGCCAACCGTCATTTTCACCCGATACTCATCGCGCACCAGATCCGGAATCACGACCTCGGTATAGAGTTGCCGCAGCAGATCGAGGTGCCCCACCCCCACCAAGTTAATCAGCGGACTTGTGTTGGAAACGACTGGCTTCGATGGCAAGCTGGGCCTCCGCGCCTACATCCTGCGTATCATCAAAAACGGACACCCCATACGTGCCCAGGACATCCAAAAACACCCAACGCGGCATGCCGAGCAATTCAGCGGCCTTGCCCGACGAGATCTTGCCGAGATCGTAGAGGCGCACAAGCAGCGCCTCACGCGCCAGCACCTCGAGATCCTCCTTGCTCTGCTCGATCTGCTCTAGCAACTCTTCGGGATAGTCGATATGTAGTGTGGTCATCGTCTCCTCCTTCATCCCACCGTGTCCCTATTCGCCGTCGCACACGCTCCCGTTCCAACGCTTCCCGTACGAACGTGGGCGCATCGGTGGTACCCCGGATGGCCCATGCCGCGTCCCAAAACCAGGTTTCAGGGTGAGGATGTCAAGGTGTTCGTCACGGATGGGGGGGCATCGACTGCGGCTCTGGCCGTTCCCGTTCGTGGCGGATGGCGTAGTCTTCTGCGGGCGTCCGCGAGGCAACGTACCTATCCTCATGAGCAACGAGGGGCGACCGTGCGCGGCGAGGTGATCGATACGGCACATCCAGCAGCGCGGGCGATGACGATCATGATCGTGCATAATGATCGAAACGACACCAGAGCCACACACGCAGAGGATGCACGACGCTAGACGATGGAGCGCATTGCGGGACGCTCAGCGTGCTACAATGACCAAGCACAGCACACCATGAATATCGTGCAGCAGAACCCACTCAGAGCGTACCGGCACGAGTGGGTTTTGTCTATGCTCACGCCAGTATAGCATTGCGCGTGGAGGATTGGGCATACGCCACGCGCCTATTTCTGGATCGCTGTTCAGCAGCACCCAATCAGGGTCTTGAGCCACAGCAATGCGGTTGTAGATCTGAACTGTCTGCCCGCCGCTGCGATGGCGTGCCAATACCTCAGCGGTGGAGGGCAGGCAGGCAGGCAGGGTCTTGATCCATCGTAGCGCAGTGACAGATCTGAAATACGTACCCGCCAAAGCTGAGGCGTCCCAATGCATCAGCGCTCGTAAACCTTCAATTCAGATCTGTCGGTTTGCTCGCGTGGCGCGACTCCCTGACCGGTCATCGAGTGACGAACGGTCGGTCACGTGAATGGTCATGTGCACGCTGATGGGTCAGCGTCTCTGATGCCCCATTGCTACACCGTGTCTTTGTGCGACCGCAGATCGGACGTGCTGTTTTGTGTCCGTGGAACCTGGCCGAGCGGAGCATCACCTCCTCCCTCTTCCAATCGGATAATCCCCATTATCTTATCCGTTTGCCTCTTGACCGCCCCTATCCGTATCGGATATGATACCCAAAGCACGCCCTATGGTGCCGTATAGTCTATCGGATAAGAACGAGAGCCA
>CAIWXH010000275.1 GCA_903916565.1 uncultured Oscillochloris sp.
GCCGTGCAGATGCGCCACGTTGACGAGTTGCTGTCTGGGCTGATGCAGAAGCTGACGCCAGCGGAGTTGCGGCTAGTCTACGCGCTGGCGCTGCCCGATGTGCTCCGAGGGATGAGCGATGCCGACGTAGAGGACGAGATCTGGAATCGTCGCCGCCAGCGGTTGCACCTGCTCAGCGAGAACGAACTGCGGTGGCTCTTGCCCGAGTGACACCGCCCAGTCTCCACAACGAACGGCCCCCTGGTGACTGTCACCAGGGGGCCGTTGCGTTGTGTCGGGTACCAACGCTCATCCATTGATGATATAGCGATTAGGCAGACGCCCCTGGCCGGTGACCTTCATGATCCGCCCTTGGCTGACAAGTCGTGTAATGATGCGCTCGACGGTGCAGCGGGCATAGTTGCTGCGAACCGCGATGCGGTCAAGACTCAGCGCCGATGTGGTCTGAAGTACCCGTAATACCCGATCTTCGTTGTCACGGCTACGCAGTGGAGAGTGGCGCATCCCGGCCCCTTTCTAGTCGTGTTCTTCGTCCACCTGATGCAGGGGCGACCGTAGGCGATAGCCGCGCATGGCGAGGGTGTAGCCCACTGCGGCCCCCCACAATGGCCCCGTGCAGAGAACGATGCCGATAAGACTAATGATAGTCGTGTTCATTGATCTGCCTCTATCATACGGCCTATTGCAACCACAGGCAAAAAGATCGTGCGACCGGGGGGGTAGGTGGGTGCGGCACTGCCACCGCGCAACTGCATCAGCAGCATAACGGCGACTAGGATCATGAGGAAGGAGGCACCGCGCATCAGGGTGCGCTTGCGCTTTTGGTGGCGGGCGGTGCCAATAATCGCGGCCAACTTCCCTTTTTCGCGAGGCACCGTTGGCAGTTCAAGAATGTCGTGGCGTGGCCCAAAGATCCCCATGTCAGCCTCCGCAGGTGCTACCGCCCATAAATGCCAATGCGATGTACAGCACCGAACCCACAGCAGTCAGTCTTCCGCCCTGCACGGCATAGCGCAGCAGCAGGTCGATGCTTTCTGCGACAAGCTGGTGGCGACGTGCCGCAATGCACATGAGATAGGTGGCCTCCGACAGCAGCGCCACCAGGATGGTGAAGATCAAGACCGTGATCCGAACAAGCTCCATGTCAGCCTCGAATCAATTGCAGCACCTTGAAGACTAGATCGATCAAGCGCAGCACCCATCCGGCAATCCAGAGAAACAGGCGGATCATGGTCAGCACCAGCGAGATGATGATGATCGGTGCCAGCGGCAGCACCAGAGGCTGAATTGCGTAGAGCGGCCCACAGCGTTGCGTCCAGCCAGGGTGGCGCGGATTGAGGATCGCAATCCAGCCGAGTGCGGGTTCCATCATCACCCCAAACTCTTGGCCGGTCTGTTGGCCGGTCGTGTACGAGTAGCCCGCGCTGGCCGTCTCGATAACCGACATGGGCGTCTGTAGCCCGGTCTGCATGGTGCTGACCGCGCCAATCACCACGGTAATGGTCATCTCGGCACTGCGGATGAGTACCGTCGCGGTGGCAGGCCGTGACATCATCGTCGGCAATCCGATTTGCATATCGGGCATCGGCCCAAGGTTCGCGCCTGGTGCCGTAATCGGCGGGACATACTCCGGCATCCCCGCGAGCGCCGTGGGCGCTAGGCCGCTACCGGGGTCGCCGGGGGTGCTGGTGGGCGGTGGTACGCCGGTTGGGGTGATGGGTTCGCCCCCAACGGGGCAGATCTCGATCAGCACCTCAATGCCGGCGTCGGTGATGCTGATCGCGGTGAACGGGTATGCCCCGTCGATCTCGGTCCAGAACAGACCACCGCTACCAATGCTGTAATTAGCCTGCGCTCCATCAATCACGACAATGCCATTCAGCGCACGTAGATATGCGCCGCTGGCAACGCTGAGGCTCACCGTTTCGCCCACCGCGATGCCGGTCTGCACACACGCGCCCGCTGGCGTCGGATAGAGCGTTGGAGTCGGCAGTCCGGTGGCGGTGGGCGCACGCGGGGTGCGTGTGGGCAGTGCGGTGCGTGTGATAGTTGCCGGGCCAGGAGTGTAGGTAGCCGTGGGGGTGAGACTGTCGGTTGGGGTTAGGTTAGGAGTTGGCGTGGACATGGGCGGGCAGATCTCGACGGTACCCGGCGCATGGCCCTCTGACCAGGCATGCGAGCCAAGCCGAAAGCCAGTACTCCCCCAGTTGATGGTTGCCACCCCATTAATATAGGGAACACCAACCTCGGAATTCATCGGCATCAGACGCAACTCAGCACCCGAGACATAACGCACCGTCCAGCCGTAGTAATTCCCCGGCACATCCCCATAGATGGCATCAAAGCCCGTAAATGGTGGCACCGGATAGGACAGCACAAACATCCACCCAGAGTTGTAGACCGTTGACGTAACCTGATAGCAGCCTCCCGCCCCCGGTGTCCCCGTCGCAGTCGGCGACGGCGTCAGCTGCGGCATACACGCCTTCACGCTGCCCGTCCCGCGTAGGTAGTACGAGCTGGTGCCCGGAATCATGATGCCAGTCCCCGTAATAACCTGCCAGCTCGTACCATACTGCCCGCCGAACTCTATCGACCCCGTCGCCGTCAGCACCGTGCCAAAAGCCAAGACCGTCACGAGTGACCCGTTCACCGGGATGACTCGGCAGTTATTGGCGTCAGGGGTGCTGGTGGGCGTCCTGGTGGTGCTTGGGGTGCTGGTGGGGTAGGTGGGCACGGCGCTAGGTGTGCGTGTGGCGGTGGCGGTATTCGTCGGCGTGCGTGTGTTGGTGGCGGTGGGCGGCAGTGCGGTGGCGGTGGCGGTGGGCGGCAGTGCGGTGGCGGTGGCGGTGGGCGTAGGCGTGAGAGTCGGCGAATTACCTATATATCCGTTTAGTGTTACGGTGACTTGGCTAGGATAGGCGTTAAATCCAGAGGAGAATCTAGGTTTTACCATCCAACATCGCGGATTAACAATATCCGCTGGCACGGAATAAACCGAACTTACTGGTGTCAGAATGGTAACCAGATTCCATTCATCCTGACCAGTACACATCTTCGAGTAGAGTTCTACCGCAAAGGTTGGATCAGGAGACTCCCAGTAGGCGGCTTTAACATTGCCACGAGCCATGTTCAGGTCGGTGATTATACCGTCAGGGCTTACAGAGTATGTGGGAAACGTATAGGGTGGTGAACCCACACCCTGATACGCGGTAACAATCGTGAATGGGTTCACCTCCGTCGTTTGTGCGTTTGACACACCAGTCGGGGCAAAGTACCCACTCAGCAGCAGCGCAACAAGGAGGATCTGGCGTACACGTCTCATGCTGATCGCTCCCCATTGGCAAAGAAGCGTGAGGCCCAGTAGACAAAGCCCACATAGGCCAGCGCATACAGCAGGTACATGGTCCACGCCAGCTTACTGGCAAGCATGCCATCGAGCATTCCGCGCAACGCACAATAGATCGTGCTGGTGCCTTGCAGCGGCGTGGGCATGGGCGGCGCACTGGCCTGAATGGTCAGCATTCCGGCGACGGTTGGTTGCGGTGACCATGTGGTAGCCTTCAGCACCGAGCCGATCAATTGCCCCAACAGGCCAATGACCCACCCCGCCAGCCCCAGTAGCGACGCCACCAGCGCCCCGAGCATCCCGATAAAGTTCCCAATAAACACGAACACCGCCCCGATTGCTTGGCCGATCCATGTAAAAAAGGCCAGCACACCTGCAAAGAAATCTTCCGCAGCCCACCACTGCATGCGGGTTAATTCAAACCCATACCACGCCCACAGCGCCAGCCCTTGGATGTCCAAGACGACTAAGATCAGCGCCCGAGCGATTACATTCACGCCCCCAATGAGCGCATTTGCCACGAGCGCCAGCCCGTTCGCCAGCGACTGCATCCCGGCATACAGCCAGCACGTTGCACTGACTTGCGTATTCTCGATTTGCCACGCCAGCCACGCCATCACACTGCCCAGATCCGTCCATGACACCACCGGCTGTACCCGCTGCAGCCCCAACTGGTTACCCGTGGGCGAGGTGCATTGCGGCATTTCAATGCTGATGTAGCCCATCACATCCGGGATCTCGTCCCAACGCGGAAAGGCCGAAACCGGCGGCGTCGGCTCTTGGGTCTGTGCGTATGTTGCCCCTGGTGCCAGCGCCAGTGCCAGCCCAAAGATCAGGACGGCTATTCGTCGCCAGAGCGCCATGTCAACTCCTTGACGAGCATCAGCATGCCCATGCCGAGGACAATCGCCGCCAGGATATAGAAATAGGGTGCGGTTGTGGGGCTGGTGGTGAAGGTGCCCAACTGCGTCCCCACCCCGGCAGTTGACGTGATGAGCGTAGACATGTCGAGGATGACGGCGGGGATCGCGGTGGGTGTAGCCGTGGGCGGAAGTGGGGTAGCGGTAGGTAGTGGGCCTGTGGGGGTTGCCGTGGGCGGCATCGGAGCGCCGTAACAGTAATACCCCTCCAACGTTGGGCCTGAATAGTTCACGGGCATGAAACTGTAAGGAAGGCCCAGCACCGGCGAGTCGATACGGAGAAACCCACTCACCGGCGTTTCAACGGTGAAATCAGGGTCCCAGACCGAGCCAAAGCCAACAAATGCTAAATATCCCGGTTCAGCAGGTGTCAGGGCCGATCCGCCCGTCTGAAAACTCACCGTTGTAAAATATTGTGTCCTGTAGCCCGCGTCGCACACGTACCCTTGTGCCGCCGCTGGAGTCGGGTGCATAGCCCAACTCAGTAGCGCCAGAGCCAGCACCACAAGGATCGGCATGCGCCTCATGGTCGCCGCCTTCTGCCCTGGCGCGGGTTGGGGCGATTGGGATACGGCCCATAATTCCCCTGTGCGCGGTGAATACGGTCGCCTATCTCCCCCGCACGATTCCGCACATCGCCCATATCGTCATGGAGACTGCCCGCCGTTTCGCCCTTCGCGGTCGCCCTGGTCCAATTGATGAAGCGCAGCAGCAGAAAGATCGTCGCGAAGGGCGTCGTGATTTGGCCGATGGTAGACGAGAAGAGCGCATCAAAGAGCCACTTCGTCAGTTCGGCCATGGCAGCCTGCGTCGGGTCCATTTCCGCTCCATAGCGCACCACAGGGCGGCGGGGTTGCCCCGCCGCCCTGTGGTGCATGCACGTCGCTCGCCCTACCAGTTCGTGAACTTCTTAACCGTGGAGATGCCTGCGTAGAGCAGGGCACCCAGGACGCCGAAATCCGAGATGACCGACAGCGCGGTTGGGGTGGCCGGGAACAGAATACCGATGATGATCCTGAACAGTTCCGTGAGCAGCAGCAAAAACGCTGCAAGGCCGCTAATCAGTTCCGGTGGAAGTACTGTTGGACACCTCCTATAACAAAAGGGTGAGGACAAGCCGCAGGTGCGGCGTGGGGCCAGGATTAGGAATCGAACCCAACTTCCGAGTAACAAACCCGGCGTGCTGCCATTACACCATCCCGGCATCGTCACGATGATCCGCGTAACAGTTTCCACAGGGCCGCCCGCAACCGATCTGCGGGTTCCGTTTGCTGCTGATGGAACCAGCGCAACCCCCGGCGAATATTGCGCCGAATGGTCAGCCCCAAACCAAAGACCACCAACAGCATCAGTTCGTAGGCCAGCGCATCGCCCATCACGGCGGCGATAAAGGCCGCAAGCTGGCCTAGCACTCGGCAGGCCCGAACATCAGATAGGCCATGGCGTCAAAGAACTCATCAAGCAGCAGCATGAAGACGAGTGAGGAGATCAGCATCTGAGTCGGGTGCATGAGCTTCTTCCTGTGCGCTAACGAAGTTCTGAAGATCATCCCAGCGGTACAAGCGCACTGGTGCGGTCGCGGGGTTCGCTGCCACCGCGACATAGCCCTCGGTGTCTACTTGGATCAGTGACCAGCCAACCGCCGCACAGCGAACCATCATCAGGCGCTCGTCTTTTTCAAGACCGTAGTTCTGTCTCAGACTATTCACGACGATACGAGCCGCATCCATTCCTGATGAAATCGCGATGCTGCTGACTATCGAAAATTGCCATAGGGCGTCGATTCCCATCAACGCAAGATTCTGTTGTGCCATCGTGCGAATGGCGGTGAAGTCAGAACCGGGCAAGTTCGCGATGCCGACACACAGGACAACGAAGCTCATGATGAAGGAAATGAACTGAAACACACACACGCTGACCGCATTGATCACAAACCGCCAGTCAACGGACTGCACCCACTTGGGGCTGAACTGTCGCCAGTCGAGTGATTTCACAGCGCCCTCACCATATCGAGGTAGCGGTAGCCGTTGCGCCAGATCGCCCCGACTTCAACGAAGCCCGCCCGCTGGTAGCAGCGAATGGCGCGGGTATTCTCGTCTGCCACATCAAGGCGCAACACAGACAAGCCAATCCGGGGGCCAAGCTGTGAGATTAGATGCAGCGCCTCGCGGCCCAGCCCATTGCCCAGATGAGCCGGATGCAGCGCAATGCCCAAGTACGCCCCGGTGAGGGCGTACATTTGCAGTCCGATCCGCCCCACCAGAGCGCGATCTGACCGCAGTTCAACGGCGTATGAAACGCGCTCATGCCGCTCTGTGGCTGACGTGGCAACCCAGTGCGCCGGGAGCGCGGGAGTATAGGGAGGCCAGCGGTTAATGACGGCGCGGTCGCGCCGCCGGTGCCACGGGCGGACGACGACTCGTGACTCACTTACGGGCGTTGATTCTGCCATAGTGCGAAAACCTGTACCACAAAGATCGCCACGAGCAACAGGATGATCACGACCTGCCCCAAATCCATTGCGCGGTTCATGACGGCCCATGTCCCGTCTGGCAGTTGGATGTATACGGTCGTGTCCACACACTCACAATAGCATGGCTTTTCGGTTGTAGCAGTAGCCTTTTTTTTTAACAATTCACACAAAACGCCGCGCTACCGTATGCTAAAGATGGAAATAGACCCATGGAGGATCGTATGCAGATTCGCAGGGTACTCGTTTGGCCGGTGGTCTGGCTGCTGAAAGCGATTCGGACGCAGATTCGTGCGTCCGATGGGGAGGCCGGAAAGCGGCGGCGGCGGGCGCACCAGATCGCCAATGCGATGCAGGCCGAATTCACCCGCTTGGGATTTAGCAAAACGATTGTCGGCAAAAAGGGCCGGACGCGGCGCATGCGCGTCCGGTTCGATTACCCGCTGTTGCTAACCACCGATGAATTATGGTTGCCCATCAAACACACCTCACTTCCCACTGGCGTACGCCCTGACGATCTACGTGCAGAAGAAACGGTGCAATCGTTAGAAGACTGCCTAAACGCCGGTGTGCGGGTTGACGCGCTCCCCACCAGCACGCTCTGTTTCGTGGTGCGCCTGGGCGGCAGCACCTTCCCTGCTAAGTTCAGCCTGAACAGTTTCGAGACCCCCACCGACGCACCCGCGCTGGCCTTCCCGCTTGGGGTTGACGCAAACGGCGGGCAAGTCATTGGCGATCTGGTGGACTTCAAGCACCTGCTGATCGCAGGGGCCACGGGCGGGGGGAAGACCACGCTCTACCACAGCATGATCACCACGCTGATCAGCCGGAATAGTGCCGACACGCTAGAGCTCTGGCTGATCGACATGAAGCGCACCGAATTCGCCCTGTACCGGCCCCTGATGGGCAAGCGGGACGAACCCGGCATTGTGCGCCATGTCGCGGTTGACCCCGAAGAGGCGGTAGAGCTGCTGGGCCGCGCCTACAAAGAGATTGTGCAGCGCAACCAGCACATGGAACGCCTTGGGGTAACGAGCATCACCGATCTCGAACAAAGCACCGGCCAACGGATGAAGCGGATCGTGCTGATTGTGGACGAATTCGCAATCCTGACCACAGACACAACCCGGATCGGGAAACAGACCGTGGGCAAATGGTCAAAGCTGCTGATGACCAGGATCGCCAGCTTGGGCCGCTCGTCTGGGGTGAGCATCTGCATTGCAACCCAGATGGTCAAGAAGGAAGTGATCGACGGCATGATCAGCGCGAATTTCGAGAATCGTATCGCCTTCAGTTGTGCGACATGGCGCGAGAGCAACCTGATCGTGCAGTCCAGTGAGGCGGTCGGCATGCTCGATGGGCGGGCGATTGTGCGAGTTGAGGGGAAGACCCAAGAGGTGCAGACGTGCTATGTGTCGCCTGGACAAGTCAAGCTCGAAATTGCCCGCGTCGCCGAATTCGGCCCAGACGGCGGGCTAGGCGACGAAGACACCCGCCGCTTTGTGCGTAACGCCAAACTGTTGCTCGATGCCGCATGTCGCCAGTTCGCGGGGGACTTCGCACGGGCCAAGCTCATGACGTTGGACGGCATACGCGGGACGATGACCTATGACGCATTTGACGAAATCGCCAGGAAGCTAGAGCGCGACGGCATTCTAGAGGCGGGAGGCCCGCGCAAGCCGCGCCGGGTAGCCCGCGCTTTTTTCGGCAGACCCAACTTGCTTGACCAGTTTTACGGAATACTGGAGGACGTCGCGAACCCGTCGCGTACCCATCGTGTAACTGAGCCGAAATCGTTACGCGATGACATTTTAGATATACGCGACGAGCATCAGGACGCGGAAAACGGGGTTATCGAGGCTGAGGCTGTTACGCGATACGCGACGGGCGATTTGACCGCGCATGCTAATGCAGACATAGGCGACGAAGATTTCGATGCAGACGAGGGCGACGAGCCGATCACAAACTTGGGCCAACTTTTCGAGGTACTAGCCGAGCGTGACGCGCCGAAGACCAAAGGCAAGCCGAAGAAGCCGAAGAAGGCGGAAAGTGTTGAGGTAGCCGCATGACGCACCTTCGACGGCTGGCGCGAACTCTGACCCACTGTGTCGCGTTCTACGCCAGCATCGCCACCATGGACAACGCCAGCGGGGGGCATTTGGGTGCGCTGGTGATGAAGGCGCTGCACGCGCTGGGGTGGTGACGCACGCCCTTTCCGGGGGCAACTAGCACGGGAATAGCACGGCTCAGAAGCAAGCCGCACGAATACCGCACCAGAATGAAGCCAGAGGCTTAGAGTTGTGTTTAAGCTAAGGGGTTAGGGGGCAGGGGTTAAGGGTCAAAGTGCGTGCGTCGCTTGCTGATGCGTTCAGCCTGAAACCTGAAACCTGGCCCCTGAAACCTTCTCGAACCGTCGCGTTGACGCCTCTACGCACCCGTGGTAGGATTGCGAACAAGTTAATTAAGCTCGGGGAGCCGGGAGAGCCTGGCTGAGATTGCGGCCCATCAATGCCGCTCACCCGCGAACCTGACCTGGGTCATGCCAGCGTAGGGAAGCACAAGCAGCCATCAGGCCGCCGATCTACCTACAGGTCAGCGGTCTTTTTGTTTGGGCGCCGTTTGGCTGCGCCCGTAGGAAAGGAGTCGGTATGCGTCGTCTTATCGCCCTGCTCGCCGTCGCCCTGCTGCTCGTGGCATGTAGCCAAACCGGGGCCAGCCAGCCCACGGTGCCCCCCGTCAGCACGTCTGCCGCTACCAGCACCACAGTTGCCAGCCTTGCGCCCACCGGCACCACCGTCGCCAACTCTGCGCCCACCGGCACCACTGCCCCGGCTGCGGGCGTACGCCTCGTGGTGATGGCCCACGACAGCTTCAGCATGAGCAAAGATGTCCTCGTCGCCTTCGAGCAGATCGAGGGCGTCACCGTCGAGGTGATCAAGGGCGGCGATGCGGGCAGCGCGCTGAACCAGGCTATTCTGAGCAAGGGCGCGCCCCTGGCCGATGTCTTCTTCGGCGTCGATAACACCTTCCTCAGTCGCGCCGTCGCCGCCGACATCTTCCTGCCATTTACCTCGCCCGCGCTGGCTGACATTCCCAACGACCTGAAGCTTGACTCGAACAACAGTCTGCTGCCCATTGACTACGGCTACGTCGCGATCAACTATGACCTGGCGGCGCTGACTGCGGCTGGCCTCACGCCGCCGACCAGCCTAGAGGATCTGACCAAGCCCGCGTGGCGCGGCAAGCTAGTCGTCGAGAACCCCGCCACCTCCTCGCCGGGGCTGGCCTTCCTGCTCGCCACCATCGCCCATTTCGGCGAAGGCCCGCAGTATAGCTGGATCGACTTCTGGCGCGACCTGCGGGCCAACGAGGTCTATGTGAGCCAGGACTGGAGCGACGCCTACTACACGCAGTTCAGTGGCAGCAGCGGCAAAGGCCCCTACCCGCTCGTCGTCAGCTACTCGACCAGCCCCGCCGCCGAGGTCTTTTTTAGCGAGGGCAAGCTGAGCAAGCCGCCGACGGGCAACCTGCTCATCCCCGGCGGTGTCTTCCGCCAAATCGAGTTCGCCGGAATTCTCAAGGGCACCAAGAACGAGGCACTGGCGCGCCGCTTCATTGACTTTATGCTCCAGCCCCAGTTCCAGGCCGACATCCCGCTCCAGATGTTTGTCTACCCGGCCAACCCGACCGCCGCCCTGCCCGAGGTCTTCACCAAGTTTGCCGAGGTGCCAGCGCAGCCCGAGGGGCTGACCGCCAGCCAGATCGACCAGAGCCGCGAGCGTTGGCTCAAGCAGTGGACAGAGATAGTGCTGCGGTGAGCGCGACAACCGACAATCGACGCCTGACGACCACCGGCAGGCGCACTGCCATCGTCCGTCGTCGGTGGTCGGTCATCTTCCTCCTGCCAGTCGGCTTCCTGGCGCTCTTCTTCTTCTACCCGCTCTGGGCGATCCTGCGCCTAAGCTTCGCCGCTGGCCCCGGCGGGCTGGCCGAGGCGCTGACCGACGGCTACTACCTGCGCGTGCTTGGCTTCACGCTCTGGCAGGCGACCCTTTCGACGATCCTGACCCTGGCGGTCGGCCTGCCAGGGGCATATATCTTCGCCCGCTACGACTTTCCCGGCAAGCGCGTGCTGCGGGCGCTGGCCGGGGTGCCCTTCGTCATGCCGACGGTGGTGGTGGCGGTGGCCTTTGGCGCGCTGTTGGGGCCACGGGGACTTGTCGGCCAAGCGCTTCAGGCCGCCCTTGGCCCCAACTTCACGCCGCCACGGCTCACGGGTGGGCTGGGCATCGTGCTGCTCGCCCACGTCTTCTACAACTACACCGTCGTGCTGCGCCTCGTGGGCGGCTTCTGGGCGAACCTCGACCCGCGCCTGGCGCAGGCCGCCGCAATGCTGGGTGCGCCCCGCTGGCGCACGGCCCTGACGGTGACGCTGCCGCTGCTGCTGCCCGCCGTGGGTGCGGCGGCGCTGCTTATCTTTATCTTCACCTTCACCAGCTTCGGCGTGATCGTCATCCTGGGCGGGCCGCGCCTCGCCACCCTCGAAGTGGAAATTTACCGCCAGACCGCGCAACTCCTGCGACTCGACGTGGCCGCGACCCTGGCGCTCGTCCAGGCCGCGTGTACGCTGCTGTTCAGCCTGGCCTACACCGGGCTGGCGGCGCGGGCCGCCGTGCCACTGGAGCTGCGGCCCCGCGCTGCCACGGCCCGCCGCCCCCACGGCTGGGGCGCACGGCTGCTCGTGGGCGCAAACATCCTGGTGATCGTGCTGCTGCTGGGTGCGCCGCTGGTCGCCCTGGCCCTGCGCTCGGTGCTTGCTACACTCGACGACGGGCCGCGCTTCACCCTAACTGCCTACGCCGCCCTGGGCGAAAACCGCACCAACTCGGCCTTCTTCGTCCCGCCCACCACGGCCATCACCAACTCGCTCCGCATCGCCGGGGTGACCACGCTGCTGGCGCTGCTGGTGGGCGTACCGGCGGCGTATTTGCTGGCAGGTAGCGGGCAGCGGGCAGCAGAAGGGCGACCTTCCGCCTTCCGCCTTCCGCCCTTAGCCCTGCTCGACGCCCTCTTCATGCTGCCCCTCGGCACCTCGGCGGCGACGTTGGGGCTGGGGTATCTGGTGGCCCTGAGCAGCACGCCGGGGCTGGCGGGGCTGCGGGCTTCACCCTGGCTGATCCCGCTGCTGCACACGCTGGTGGCCCTGCCGTTTGTCATCAGGGCGCTGCTGCCAACCCTGCGCGCCCGCTCGCCGAAACAGCGTGCGGCGGCCACAATGCTTGGGGCATCGCCGCTTGTCGCCTGGCTGTGGATCGAACTGCCGCAGATCGCGCCAGCCCTCGCCACCGGGGCCATTTTCGCCTTCACGGTTTCGCTGGGCGAATTTGGGGCCACCGTGCTGCTGGCCCGACCCGACGCGCCCACGCTGCCCGTGATGATCTTCCGCTTCCTCGGCCAGCCTGGGGCGAGCAACTACGGCCAAGCGCTCGCCCTCGCGACGATCCTGATGCTCGTCACCGCCGTCGGTTTTCTCGTGCTGGAGCGGGTCAGGCCACCAGGGGGCGAGTTTTAAGCTCTATAGCAAGCCTATCCTGGTGATTGAATCCGGGGGGCTGAAGCCCCCGGCTCTTGGTTGACGAAGCCTGTCATTCGCAGGCTATCCAGGCCGCACAGGCGGCCTTCGTCCCCCGTAGCCCGTGGCTTCAGCCACCGGGCGGGCGCGCAACAACCTGTGTAGGACTGCTATAGACAAGGTTCGTGGCTGCTTTACAGTTCAAGCATACGCAAGGCTTTCTGCTGCGCTCGACCTGACACCTGACACCTGAAACCCGACACCTGAAACCTTGTCTAAATTGCTTTTATGAAAGGTGGGTGCTATAATTCTCGACGATCAGTACATGTCTATGTGTGGAGGTCGCCATGTCAGTGTTGCGTCGGCTTCGGGCGCCTGCTCACCAAGCAAGTGAACGCTTTATCGATCTTGGTGGACAGACGGTTCATGTCTTTCGCTTCGCTGCACCTGTCGCTACCGCCTACGAGTACTTCTGCGACGTTCCAGCGGTCTTCCGGCTGCTGCCCGACTCGCTCGACTGTTACGCCTACGCCCCCGACCACTACCGGCTTGTGGTCGGCGCAACCGATGGTCACGGCCACAATATGGCGGCCATCTTCGACCTGCGCGCCCATCACGAACCGGGTCAGGCCATTCGTATGCTGCCGGTCACTGGTGGCCCGCCATACGATCTGAATGGGGTCGTCTTCCCTGGCAGGCTCTCAGCCGAGGCAATCTTCCAGCCCCAGGATCGCGGCAGAACTAGCGCCGTCGAGTACAGCGTTGATATTGACCTCTCCATCCCCGTGCCGGGCTTCCTGAAAATGATGCCGACGACGGTCCTCCAGACCCTCGGCGAACGCACGATGGAGTACAAGATGAGCCAGATGGTCGGTGGCTTCACCCGTGGCATCTCTGCCGATTTCCACGCCTGGGTCGGCACCGGCGGGTAAGTTTTGTCTTGTCGCGACATACAGACAAAGGGGCGCAGCCACAGCTGCGCCCCTTTGCATGCCCACCAAGACCAGCGTTGCTCAGTCTACCAACGTGCCACTCCGCCTACCTGTCGCTCGGCGACCGAGCCAATGGCCGCTTTGAAGGTGACGGTGCCCACCGTAATCAGGTCGCCCGGCTCGAGCCGCTGTTGGCCCGTTACGGGCTGACCATTGACAAAGAGCGTGGCCGTCGGGTCCAGGGACAAGATGAACCAACGATCCAGGGCCACGCGAATCTCTGCGTGGTGCGGCAAAACCAGCCGGTCGTACAACACCATGTCGCAATTGCCCGCCGCACCAACGATGGTGCTGTGCGCCTCGACCACTGCGGCCTGACCAACGCGAGAGCCTGAGATACCGAGAAGGGTGAGCGCTCGCATGACGACAACCTCTGCATTACATATTATTCTTTAATGGGGGCTGTCCCAAGTTGTACCATTTCGAGGCTTAAAAGTCAATCCTTCTAACTGAAACCTGAAACCTGAAACCTGAAACCTTGCCCTACGGAGCGCCAAACGCCTCACATGTTATAATCCCGCCAGGAGGAAGCCGATGGCTCCAGCCGATACCGTCCGCCGTGTTCGCATCTATCTGAGCCGCGATGACCAGTGGGAAGGTGGCCCACGCTATCTGGCGCTCCTTGAACAACTGCGCCGGATAGGGGCCACTGGCGCGACCGCGCTTCAGGGTCTCGTCGGCTTCGGCCCGAGCTTGCGCGCGCGGGCCGCCCTCACCGACCATCCTGACCAGCATCAGCCCGTGGTGGTCGAGTGGGTTGATCGGGACGAGCGGGTCGCACGCCTGCTGCCCGACCTCGCCGATCTGCTCGGCAATGCGCTCGTCACCGTCGAGACGATCTTCGTCTACCAGGCCACCCTGCGCGCGCGCGGCCCCTTTACCGCCGACCGCAGCGTCGGCGACCTGATGCGCCACCCCGCCCCCGCTGTCAGCGCCGACACGCCGCTTACCGAGGCGCTGAATCTGCTCATCACTGAGCATTTAGGTGCCCTACCGGTCGCCGATCCAACCAACCATCTCGTTGGCTTGATCACCGAGCAAGATCTGGCTTGGCGCGCTGGCCTGCGCCTGAAGCCTGCCCTGCTGCCACTGCTCACCGTTGAGGAACGCACCTCTGCCGTGGCACCGCTGGCAGGCCGCACGGCCCGTGAGGTGATGAGCGCCGAGCCACGCAGCGTCGGCGTCAACACCGCGATCCCCCAGGCGCTCATCACAATGATCGAGTGGGGCTACGCCCAGATTCCCGTCGTCGATCACGACGGGCGGCTCGCCGGGCTGCTCGGGCAAGAGCAGGTGCTGCGCGAGTCGGTAGCCCAGGCGCAGGCTAAACCTGCGGCGGGCAGCGTGCGTGACGCCCAGACGCCCACCGCTGTGCGCCTGGTCATGCAGCCGGTCACCGCTCAGGTTGCCGCGAGCACACGGCTCAACCTTGCCCTGGCCCAGTTGCTCGCCACCCCTGGCCGCCACCTGCTGGTGGTAGACGACGGGGGCCGTCTTGTGGGCGCGCTCGATGATGCCAGCGCCCTGCGTCAACTTGGCGGTGCCGAGCGTGCGGCCTTCTTGGCGGCCCTTCAGCGGCCCCAGGCTGTGCCTGCAACGGCGCTTCCCGGCGATGACCGCCCAGTCGTTGGGCTGATCGAGGCGCACCCGTCCACGCTTGGCCCGCAGTTGAGCGTCTTCGACGCGGCGCAACGCCTCCTCGATCTTGGCATCGAGCGGCTGCCCGTCGTTGATGGCGATCAGCAATTGTTGGGTATAATTGCCCGTAGTGGGCTGATCAGAGCCCTTATGCAGCAGAGTGAGTAGGTTCCTACAATGAGTAAGACCGTCTTAATCACCGGCGGTGCCGGCTTCCTTGGGATCAACCTTGTGCGCTACCTCCTGAACCGTGGCTACAAGGTGCGTTCCCTCGACATCGCCCCCTTCGACTACCCCGAGCGTACGCGCATCGAAATTTACACCGGCGACATCCGCGATCAGGCCACGGTCGAGCGGGCGATGGTGAATGTGGATCTGGTGGTTCACACCGCTGCTGCCCTGCCGCTCTATAAGCCCGCCGACATCTTCTCGACCGATATTGACGGCACGCGCAAGGTGATCCAGAGCGCCTTTGAGCGTAAGGTCGAACGCTTCGTCCACATCTCGACCACGGCGGTCTACGGCATCCCCGACCATCACCCGCTGCTTGAGACCGACCCGATGGACGGGGTTGGCCCGTACGGCGAGGCCAAGGTCAAGGCCGAAGAGGTCTGCCTGAGCTATCGGGCGAAGGGCATGACCGTGCCGATTCTGCGGCCCAAATCGTTCATTGGGCCTGAGCGCCTCGGCATTTTCGCGATGCTCTACGACTGGGCCAAGGACGGCAAGAACTTCCCCTTGCCCGGTAACGGCAAGAACCGCTATCAGCTCCTCGATGTCGAAGATCTCTGCGAGGCGGTCTACCTCTGTCTGACCCTGGACGGCGCACAGGCGAACGACACGTTCAATGTTGGCGCCCGCGAGTTCACAACAATCAAACAGGATTTTCAGGCGGTGCTGGACGCGGCGGGCTTTGGCAAGAAGATTGTGACCTTCCCGGCGGCCCCGGCGACGGCAGCGCTGGTGCTGGCCGAGAAGCTGAAGCTCTCGCCGGTCTATAAATGGGCCTACGGCACCGTCACCGAAGACTCGTTCGTCTCGGTCGCGAAGGCCGAACACGCCCTCGGCTTCAAGCCAAAATACTCGAACAAAGACGCCCTGGTGCGAAACTATCGCTGGTATGTCGAACACCAGGCCGACTTCCAGAACGCCAGCGGCGTCTCGCATCGGGTGCCGTGGAACCAGGGCATCTGGAAGATCGCCAAAGTGTTCTTCTAAGACAAGGTTTCAGGTGTCGGGTTTCAGGTGTCGGGCCGAACGCATGAGCAAGCCCTGTCTGAAACCTTTCCTGCCCGTGAGATGTGAGCAAACGCAGGGAGGGCTTGCCCTGTCTATGACGCATACCGCTCGACGATCCGTGCGATGAGCGCACTTGTCGAGCGGCCTTCGGCATAGGGGAGCAGGACAACCTGGCCGCCGTAGGCAGCGACGATGCGGCCCTCGGGCAGGCGGGCAAGGTCAGGGGTGCCAGCAGCGTCAGTCGCGTAGTCGCCACCTTTAACATAAACATCAGGATGCAACGCAGCGACGACGACCTCAGCGGTTGGTTCGGGGAAGATCGTCACATAATCAACCGGGCGCAGGGCGGCAAGCAAGGCGGCGCGGTCGGCCTCAGCGACAATGGGCCGCAAGTCGCCTTTGATCGCCCTAGTCGAGGCGTCAGAGTTAAGCGCGACCACCAGCAGGTCACCGAGGGCGCGAGCCTGCGCCAAATAGCCGACATGGCCCGCGTGGATGAGGTCAAAAACCCCGTTGGTGAGGACGACCCGCAGCCCTTGGGCGTGCCACTTGGCGCGGAGAGCGACCAGGTCGGGGAGTGAAAGCACAGACATTGTGGCACCTTGCA
>CAIWXH010000276.1 GCA_903916565.1 uncultured Oscillochloris sp.
CTGACCGGGCGGCTTGCTTCGCTCGCTGACCGGGCCGCTCGCTTCGCTCGCTGACCGGGCCGCTTGCTTCGCTCGCTGACCGGGCCGCTTGCTTCGCTCGCTGACCGGGCCGCTTGCTTTGCTCGCTGACCGGGCGGCTTGCTTTGCTCGCTGACCGGGCCGCTTGCTTCGCTCGCTGACAAGGGAACAAGGGGACAAGGGGAGCCTAGCGGCGTCCCAGGGTGGTCTCCTTGTCCCCACGTCCCCGTGTCCCCACGTCCCCGTGTCCCCACGTCCCCGTGTCCCCACGTCCCCTCGTCCCCACGTCCCCACGTCCCCTCGTCCCCGTGTCCCAGAGTGGTCCCCGCGTCCCCGTGTCCGAGCGCTACTCCACCCAATCGAAAGTGCGCGTCACCGCCTTCTTCCAGCCCTTATAGAGCGCGGCCCGCTTCACATCGTCCATCGCGGGGTGCCAGGTGTGGTCAATCTGCCAGTTCTGGCGCATCTCGTCGGTGTTGTTCCAGAAGCCCACGGCCAAGCCAGCGGCGTAGGCCGCACCGAGCGCCGTCGTCTCCGCCACCTGCGGGCGCACCACCGGCACGCCCAGCAGGTCGGACTGGAACTGCATCAGGGTGTTGTTGTAGACCATGCCGCCATCCACCTTGAGCGCCGTCAGCCGCACGCCCGAGTCCTGCTCCATCGCGTCAAGCACCTCGCGGGTCTGGTACGCGGTCGCCTCAAGCACGGCGCGGGCGATGTGGCCCTTGGTCACATAGCGCGTCAGGCCGACAATCGCGCCACGGGCGTCCGAGCGCCAGTACGGCGCAAAGAGGCCCGAGAAGGCGGGCACAAAGTAGATGCCGCCGTTGTCCTCGACCAGATTCGCCAGCGCCTCAACCTCAGCCGAACTGGTGATCATGCCCAGGTTGTCGCGCAGCCACTGCACCAACGCGCCGGTGATCGCAATCGAGCCTTCGAGCGCGTACACCGCTGGCTGGTCGCCGAACTTGTAGCAGAGCGTCGTGAGCAGGCCGCTCTTCGAGGGCACAATCTTCGTGCCGGTGTTGAGCAGCATAAACGAGCCGGTGCCGTAGGTGTTCTTGGCCTCGCCGGGGCTGTAGCAGGTCTGCCCGACCATCGCCGCCTGCTGATCGCCAAGGATGCCGGAGACGGGGATACCGGCCAAGTCGCCTTTGGCGGTGCCGTAGACCTGACTACTGGCGACAATAGTCGGCAGCATCTGGCGCGGAATGCCCATAAGGCCCAGAATCTCGTCGTCCCAGCTCAGCGTCTCCAGGTTCATCAGCATCGTGCGGCTAGCGTTCGTCACATCAGTCACATGCACGCCGCCGTCGGGGCCACCGGTGAGCCACCAGGTCACGAAGGTGTCAATATTGCCAAAGGCCAGCTCGCCAGCCTCGGCGGCAGCCTGCGCCCCGGCGACATTGTCCAGAATCCAACGAATCTTCGGGCCAGAGAAATAGGTCGCCAGTGGCAGGCCCACCTTGGCGCGGAAGCGATCCTGACCGCCGTCAGCGGCCAGCGCGTTGCAGATCTGGTCGGTGCGCGTATCCTGCCAAACAATCGCATTGTAGACCGGGCGCCCCGTCTTGCGATTCCAGACCACCGCCGTCTCGCGCTGGTTGGTGATACCGACGGCGGCGATCTCCTTCACATCAATGTGGCCCTTCTGCAACGCGCCCCGAATCACGCCCTGAGTGCGCTCCCAAATCTCATCAGGGTTATGCTCAACCCAACCCGGCTTCGGGTAGATCTGCTCGTGCTCACGCTGATCAAAGCAAATCACGCTGCCCGCGTGGTCGAAGATCATACAGCGCGTGCTGGTCGTACCCTGGTCAATCGCGGCGACATACGTAGCCATGAACGAGACTCCTTTGTCTACAGATCGGTATAAATGGGCCATCGGGCACCCACTATGGTTGCAGCCCCTCGACCACATCAAGCAGCGCCCGCGCCATCAGATGGGCCGAGGTCGCCCCTGGATCCTGGTGTCCAATCGAGCGCTCGCCAAGGTACGAGGCGCGGCCCTTCGTCGCGAGCATAGGGATGGTGGCCTTCATTCCCGCCTCGCAGGCCGCCAGCGAGGTACGCAGGGCGGTGACAAAATCATCGCCCGTGCCCAGCGCGGCCTTCAGCGCATCAACGCCGGGGCCAATCGCGTCAATCATCGTCTTCTCGCCACGGGTTGATTTTCCACGGCTCTGGATGCCCTCCAGCGCGGCCTCCAGCGCGACAACCACATCGTCGGGGCCAAGCTCGAAGCGGTCAGCCGTCGCCATGCCAGCCCTGAGAAACGCGGTGCCGTAGAGCGGCCCGCTGGCACCGCCAACCGTCGAGACCAGCGTGGAGCCGACGGTCTTGAGAATGGAGCCGACATCCTTATCGGCCACGCTCGTCAGCTTGCCAACCACGGTGCTAAAGCCTCGGTCGAGGTTTACGCCGTGGTCGGCGTCGCCAATCGCCGAGTCGAGCTGGGTCAGGTAGTCGCGCTGATCCTTGATCCTGGCCGCGACCGTCTCGATGAATTTAATGACGTGCTCTGCTGTGATTTGCATGGTCGGCTCCGTACATGGTGCGTTACAGACCCCAGCGCAGCGCCGGGGTCAGCACCGGGGCATCCCAAAATTTTGTCAGCTCAGCATCAAGCCGAAGCAAGGTGAACGAGCAGCCGGCCATGTCGAGTGAGGTGATGTAGTTGCCGATCAGCCTACGACTAATCGTGATCCCCTTGCCCTTGAGGATCTGGTTCAGCTCGTTGTACATCAGGTACAGTTCAATCAGCGGTGTGCCGCCCATGCCGTTGACGAAGGTGAGGACGCTGTCACCCCGTTTGAAGGGCAGATCCTCCAGAATAGGCGCGGCCAGCATCGCGGCAATCGCGCTGGCCCCAGCCAGCTTCACCCGCCGCCGCCCCGGCTCGCCGTGAATGCCGACCCCGACCTCCATCTCGTCCTCAGGCAGATCGAAACCGGGCTTCCCGGCGTGCGGCACCGTACAGGCGGTCAGCGCCATGCCCATGGAGCGTCCCGCACCGTTCACCTTTTCGGCCAGCGCCTGAACGCTGGCTAAATCGGCACCCGCCTCGGCAGCCGCGCCGACGATCTTCTCCAGCAAGACCGTCACGCCGACGCCGCGCCGTCCGGCGGTCCAGGTCGAGTTTTCGACCGCAACATCGTCATTCGTCACCACCGAGGCGACCACGATACCCTCGGCGGCAGCCAGTTCAGCGGCCATCTCGAAGTTCATAATATCGCCAGTGTAGTTCTTGACGATGTGCAGCACGCCCTTCCCGCCATCAACCGCCTTGGTGGCGGCCAACATCTGGTCAGGCACGGGCGAGGTGAAGACGGCCCCAGGGCAGGCGGCGTCAAGCATACCACGACCGACGAAGCCGCCGTGCATTGGCTCGTGCCCCGATCCGCCGCCCGAGATGACGCCCACCTTGCCCCGCACCGGCGCGTCGGCGCGCACAATAACGTCGGGGTCGTAGTGAACCTTGATCAGGTCAGGATGGGCGTCAGCCATACCGGCAAGGGCTTCCTTGACCACGTTCTCAGGCGCGTTGATCAGCTTCTTCACTGATGTATTCTCCGTTGCATTGGATGCGCGTGGGCGCGACCATGCCGCGCCCATTGCGAACGACTCCGCCTACGCCGGAACCAGCACCTTAAACAGCACCGCGCCGACAATGGCCCCGATAATCGGCCCGACCACTGGAATCCACGCATACTCCCAGTCCGAACTGCCCTTGTTGGGGATGGGCAAGAGGAAGTGAGCGATACGCGGCCCAAGGTCACGAGCGGGGTTCAGCGCATACCCGGTGGGCCCGCCCAGGCTCAGGCCCAGACTCCAGATCAAGATGCCGACAAAATACGGGTTGAAGGGCTGGGTCTTCCCAAGCACCTTCAGGATCATGTTCACAATGAAGATCAGCGCAAAGGTCGCAATCGCTTCCGTCAGCAAGTTATTGACCGGATTGCGGATCGCAGGGCCAGTGCTGAACACCGCCAGTTTCGCGCCACCGTCAGGCGTCTCGCGGAAATGATCCATATACGCAAGCCAGACCAGCACCGCGCCGATGAACGCGCCGACGAATTGACCAGCAATGTTGAGCAGCGCCTTGGGAGCGTCTCCGCCAGTGATGATGCTGGCGATCTCGCCAGCCGGGTTGAGCGAGCCAGGGCCACCGAGGGCACCTGAGGTCATGGCACCGCAGAAGACCGCGAAGGCCCACCCCGCCGTAATCACGATCCAGCCCGAGCTATTGCCCTTCGTCTTGTTGAGCACCACGTTCGCGACCACGCCATCGCCGAGCAGGATCAAGATCATTGTGCCGAACATCTCTGCCAGAAACATGGCTGTGCTCCTCATGATGTGCGGGCTGCCATAGCCCACACAGTGCAAATCCCGGATGTCCCTTGTCAGCGTACGCGGCCCAAAGCGCATCGTAACGCGCTTGAGCGTGGCTATAGACGATCTCCCACGCGATCTGGCATGACCCCGCGCATGCCTCGCCCCGGTCTTGGCCGCGCCAAAGCCAGCCTCGCTGCCAGCAGGCGGCGGCGTCTCACCCCCTCTCGAAAACGGGGCGCAACAAACACATGGCACAGCGCACCGGAGCCTACACCGCTGCAATGCTTCGCACTAGGAAGCCACAGCCGTGGAGTTATGCGCCATACACGGATGGACGCAAAAGGGCGCAGCCAGAGCCTAGCAATGTGCCCCTTGGCGTGCTAGATTGTCTGGTTACGTCAACTTCTGCTGGGTGGGAAGGGATGTTGAAAACGGGAGAGATGCGTAGCAGGAGAGAGTCGCCTCATTGCGCCCTCCATCATAGTGCGGCGTTAGACAAGGTTTCAGGTGCCAGGCTTCAGGTCTCAGGCCGAACACATCAGCAATGCCTGTGCGTGCCCAAACTGTAAAGTTTCCGCGAACCTTGTCTTAGTGTATGAACTTTAACCGCTTAGGTGGTGCAATCATAACAGTCGCTCACCCGAGCGTCAAGAGGGGCGAAGGCTTGGCAGCCACAAGATTTGTTTCACTATTGAAACATCCTGATGAAATCCTCCTTGGCGATCCCGTAGCGCACCATCTTTCGCCACAGGGTTGCGCGGCTGACGCCCAACAGCGCAGCAGTGCGCCCCAGGTGCCCGCTCGCCTGTCGCCCAGCGCGCAGAATAGCCTCCCGCTCGCTCAACCGGCTGCTCTCGTCAAGGCTGGCCGTCGCTGGTGGTTCAAGGGGTGCCGCAACCCGCACCACGGCGGTCGGCAGATCCTCAAGCGTGATCACACTCTTCTCGCGCCCAGCCAGCGCCCGCTCAAGGGTCAGCTCAAGCTCGCGCACATTCCCAGGCCACGGGTAGGCCCGCAGCGCCTGGAGCGCCTCAGGGGCCAGAGCCACCTGACGCCCAACCCGCTCGCCAATCACCTGGAGCAGTTGGCTCACCAGCAGCAGCAGGTCATCGCCGCGCTGGCGTAGCGGCGGGATCGCGACCGTCAGCGTACTCAGGCGGGCGAAGAGATCAGCGCGGAAACGACCTTCGTAGACCTGCCGCTCGATGTCGGCACCAGCGGTGGCGATCACGCGCACATCAATTGGCAAGGGCCGCGTGCCGTCACTGCGGATGATCCGGCGCATCTCAATCGTACGCAGCAGCGCCGTCTGAAGCTCAGGCGGCAGCGCCCCTACCTCCTGTAGATAAAGCACACCGCCCTGCGCCAGTTCGATCTTGCCGGGACGGCCCGACGATCCAGGGCGCAACGGGTCGCCCTCAAGCCCAAAGAGTTCGCTGGCCAACAGCGGTCTGGGCACTGTGGCGCAGTTCAGGCCAACAAACGGCATCCCGGCTCGCCGACTGGCGTTATGGATCGCCTGCGCCAGAATCTCTTTACCCACACCGGGTTCGCCCCACAAGAGCACACTGCCCGCTGCACGCGCCGCCAGATGGGCTTGACGCAGGGCCAGCAGCATCGCCGGACTCTGCCCAATAATATCGCGGAAGGTGAAGCGCGCCTCGGCACCCACCACCCGCTGCACCAGTTGATGGATGCTTTGGGCCAGGCGCAACGTCACCAGCGCACCCAGATAGCGCTCACCGCCATCGTGAACGGGCCGTACCGCACCGAGCAGCGCCAGCGTCCCCTTGCGCTCCTGCCAGACCAACTCTTGCTCGGCCAGTTCCTCGCAGCGGGCCAGCGCCAGACGCACCAGGGGCGGCGGGTTCAGGCTCTCGGTAAACGACCGCCCAGCCACGGCACGCCTGCTGACCCCCAGCAGTTCGGCGGCGCGCCGGTTGATCCGGCGCACCTCATCGCCGGGGCCGACAAAGATCAGCCCCTCGCTCATCGCTTCAAGAGTGGCGTACAGCTCGGCCAGATGATCATTCGCCTCAGTCAGCAACTCGTCGGCGCGCAGTTGATGATGCAGCGCTTGGGCCGCCGCAATCGCCAGCCCAAGCGTGTGCGGGTGTGCCTCGGCGGCGGTCGTAATGATCGCCAGAGCGCCCAGAGGCTGCCCGCCCACCGCAAAGAGCGGGGCCGCAGCGAAGGCCAGCGGGCGCAAACGCACGCTGTGGTGATCCGCACCCACCGTCTGCACGGGCAGCGCCTCGCGCAGCGCCAAATCAACCGCGTTGGTGCCAGCCCGTGCCTCATCGAGATGCGTCGGCGGCGCTACCCCACACGCCCGGGCCAGACGCACCAACGCGGGGTCGCCCTCTAGCTCGATTGCCACCGCCGCCGGATCCGCCAGCAACACGGCAAAGCCCGGACGCTCGACAAGCTGGTAAAGATCTTCGATGGAAGAGCGGGCCTGCGCCACAAACTGCTGCTGCCCCGGCGCTAGCGCTGGGGCCGGGGGTGGACACAGGTCAGGATCCAGACCAGCGGCGCAACAGCGCCGCAACGAGCGGAGAATCGGGGGCGTCGGCTTCAGGTGTGGCTCCATAGCGTGCGTCACCGTAGCGGCGTAAGCCAAGGTTTCAGGTGTCGGGTTTCAGGTTTCAGGCCGAACGCATCAGCAAGCTCTGTGCGTGCCCAAACGGTAAACTATCCACGAACATCGTCTCAGCGACCAGAATCAGATGCAGGCGGAAGGCCGACCGTCACAACGGTCGGCCTTCCGCCTGCATCGTTCCAGACTACTTCCCGTGTTCCGTCGCGGGCAGAATAAAACTGAAGGTGCTGCCCTCGCCGACGACGCTGCGTGCCCAGATCCGGCCTCCCAGCAACTCGACCAGGGGTTTGACCAGCGAGAGGCCCAAGCCCGTGCCGCCCGCCTCAATCTTCAGTGAATTTTCGGCACGGTAGAAGCGGTCGAAGATACGCGGAAGATCCTCGGCGGCAATCCCCACCCCGGTGTCACGAATGCTCAACTGGGTATAGCGCCGCCCCTGGGTCAACGTGTCACGCACCTCCTCCGGCAATTCATCGTAGCGGGCCGCATGCGCCTCGACCGAAATCTGGCCACCCTTCGGCGTGTACTTCAGGGCGTTCGCCAGCAAGTTAAGGAGAATCTGATGCAGGCGATGGGCGTCAGCGCGCACGAGAGGCAACCCAGGCGGAATGCTGATCGATAGCTCGTGACGCCGCTCGGCAGTCAGCCCCTTGAGTTCGGCCACCACGCCGCTCAAAGCCTCGGCGAGGTGCAGCGAACGCCACTCGACCTCCACGCTGCCCGACTCGATTTTCGTGATGTCGAGTACATCATTAATCAGTGCGATCATGCGCTCGGTGTTATTGTAAATCGTGGTCACAAACTCGCGCTGGGTATCGTTGAGCGGCCCCAGGCCACCCATCGAGAGGAGCTGCGTGAAGCCTTTAATCGCCGTCATCGGCGTCCGCAGCTCGTGGGACATCGTCCCGATAAACTCGGTCTTCAGGCGGTCGGCCTCGACCTCACGAGTAATATCGCGGAGCACCAACAGAGCGCCCAGCAACTCGTTGTCGTCTTTGAGCACCGGCCCAAGCAAAAAGCTGACGGTGCGAACCCCCACCTTCAGCGTTGACTGGAAGAAGCGCGGCTGCTCATCGTGAGTCAGCGGTCGGCGCAACAAATCCTCAAGCGGCAGCGCCGTCGCACGAACGCCCAGGTAGCGCGCAATAATCGCATGCAGATTCCAAAGCAGCAGATCCTCGACCTCGCGCCCGAGAATAATTGCCGCACCGGGATTCGTCACCAGCACACCACCCTCAAGGTCACAGACGATCACGCCGTCGCTCAGACTCTGGAGGATGGCCTGGATCTGGCTCGACTCTTTCTGCTGGCGGTCAAGCAACTCGTAGCGCCGCTCGGCTTCGGCGCTGATCATCTGGAACATGTTGGCGTTGTTGATGCCAATCGCAATCGCGCCAGCACAGGCGCTAAGCAAGCGCAGGTGCCCCTCATGAAAGAAACCGACCTCCCGATGCGAGAGGCTGATCACGCCAAGGACATCGCCCTGCATGATCAGGGGCACCGCAACCATGGCCCCCTCACGCTTACGAGCTGAGCCGCCCGGCATCGAGACCCAGCGCTCGTCCTTCCCGACATCGTCAATCAGCGCCTCAGTACGATGCTGGGCCACCCAGCCAGCAATGCCGCTGCCAATGGGAAAGCGGATATAGTTGTTCGGGTTTGCCGGCACGCCCAGCACGGCCCGCGTCACCATCAGGCTGTTATCCTGCTCGATCAGCATCACCGACGCATGTTCGGCTTTGGTAATATCAGCCAGCAACTGCAGCGAGGTGTGGAGCAGCGCGTCGAGATCGAGCGTGCTGCTGACCTCGGTCGCGATCTGGTGGGTCGTCGCCAGACGATCCTTCTCGTCCTGAAGCTCGCGGGTACGCTCAGCGACGCGCTGCTCAAGCGCAACATTCAGCCCGCGCACCTCAACATAGAGCCGCGCATTCGAGAGCGCGATGGCGGTCTGACTGATCACGGCCTGGGCGAGATCCTGTTGCAGACGCAGTTGGTTGAGCGGGTCAGGGTCTTGAAGCACCACGACGGCCAGCGCCTGTTCACCACTGACCATCGGCAGCGCCAGCACCCCACAGCCAGGCTGAAGCCAAGCACCCTGGCGGCGCACATCCGGCTTGAACTCAAACTGGAACGTCTTGGTGGTGAAGGCCCGGGCCACGATGTCGCCCTGGCGCTCAAGCGGGATCAGCATCCCAATCATCGGCATGTGCTCTGCGCCGACCGTATGTGAGGCCAGCAGGGCGGGTGTACCATCGTCGCCGTCATCAAGGCCCATCCCCAGTTCGGCGGGCATCCAGATCGCAATGTGGGCCACGCCAGTGAGCGAATGGAGGTTCGTAAGCACCAGGTCGAAGAGTTGGTCGGGTTCAAGGATCGCCGAGAGTTGTTGCGAAATCACATTCAGCGCTTGGAGCTGAAGCGCACGCCGGTCGGCGGCAGCCGAGGCCGCGTCCAGACTCTCAGCGATGAACTCGTGGTTACGGATCAACTCACGGCTATGGTCATCCCAGACCTGCGCGACCGCCGTAGCAGCCTGCGCGAACAGTTCATCGAGCGCCTCGACCACATCGAGGCGCTCGGCAGGCGCGACCGCACGGCGTACATGCGCGCGCGCACCGCGACTCAACTGACCGTTCAGATCAAGGCTCGCAGAGAGTCCCGCCGCAGGATGCTCGGCCAGGGCCAGGGCGTGCAACTGCGCGGCTAGGGGGGCATAGTCACCGCATGCCGCGCTGATCATCGCCTCATACAACTGTGTGATCGCAACGACAGGGCTGATCGTAGCGACCTCGCCCCCCGCAGTATCGCTGGGTTCAGATGCAAGCACTCCAACGTGGGGAGCCGCCAACAAGTCGGCCCACTGAGGGAGCAGGTCGGGGCGCTGGGCTTCGAGCCAGGCTGCGAGGTCGATGTTCATGGGCTACTCGGTGATCCGAACCGCCACGACGGTTGCGTCGTCATTCTCTTTGCCGTGAAGTGCTAGGATCCGTTCGGCAAGACTCTGGGGGGGCAGCGTCAGACTAATGGTCGTATCAATGTTGAGCCGACTTGAGATCCCGTCGCTATAAAGAACGAAGGTATCGCCAAAATTATAGCTATAGGTCAGCTTCAGCAGATGGGGCAGTTTGTAGCCAATGATGCCATTCTTCGAGATCGGCTTGATCGGCAAGGCGCTGTAGACCTGCGCGCCAATATTGCCGACGCCCATATAGGTGACGCTCCGCAGTTGCAGATTAAAGGTGAGCAGCGCCATCACCGCACCCCGCGTGCCATGCAGCGCCGTGTGCGAACGCTGGAGCAAGAGCGCCGGGTCGTCACCGGGCTTGGCCCGCACCACGTCGGCAGCGGCATCCGCCGCACGTGCGGCCTCCACCCCGCCGCCGAGTCCATCGATCACGCAGACCTGCAGACCGGCAGGCTCAAAGCGCTCAACCACATACGTGTCGCCGCTCACCGTCTGGCCCGTCTTTGGGCGAACCACCGCGCCCCAACTAACGCCCATAGACCGATCTCCGACGCGGCGTACTGAGCCACTTGGTAGCTCGCACGCACGTGCCCACACCCACCGTAGACTCAATGCTAAACTCGTCCATCAGGCGGCGCACACCCGGCAGCCCCGCGCCGAGCGTATGGGCCGTGCTATAGCCATCTTGGAGCGCAAGCTCGATATCGGCAATGCCCGGCCCCGTATCAACGGCAGTGACCGTAAGTCCTGGGCCACTCACCGGGTCACTCATGCGGGTCAGCGTCAGCGTGCCGCCCCCAGCGTGAACCAGCAGGTTACGAGTCAACTCAAGAATAACGATCTCAATACGGGTGCGATCCACGGCACTAAAGCCCACGGCGGTAGCCAATTCACGGGCGTGGCTCATCGCGACGTAGACATCGACCTCGCGCTGGATCGAGCAGTCGATAGGCTTCATCTAATTTGTCGTCGGTGTAAAAAAAGGGGGGAGCGGGGGCTACAACGTCCGGGCATTATAACACTCGGCGGGGGCAGACACAGCCTGCGCTTCAGCCTCACGCGAGTACTGGCGAGCGCCGTGGGAGCTTCCATGTCGCACTGTCCAAGATGATCGTGACCGGCCCATCGTTGACCAGCGCAACGCGCATCATGGCCCCAAAAACGCCTGTCGCAACGGGGACACCGAGGGTACGCAAGGCTTCGGCGTAGGCGACAACGAGGGGGGCGGCAAGGTCGGGGGGCGCGGCATCGGTGAAGCTTGGGCGGCGCCCCTTGCGGGTGTCGGCGTAGAGCGTAAACTGCGAGACCACCAACGCATCCCCGCCCACATCAAGCAGCGACAGGTTAAACTTGTCCTCGCCATCAGCGAAAATACGCAGGCCGACGGTCTTCTCGGCCAACAAGCGCGCTTCTTCGGCGCTGTCGCCATGGCCGACGCCCAACAACACGAGCAAACCCATGCCCGTGCGCCCCACAATCTGCCCCTCAACTTCGACCGAAGCCGCGCTTACGCGCTGGATGACTGCACGCATACACGTTTCTTTAGACAAGGTTCGCGGTTACTTTACAGTTTGGGCATACGCAGGGCGAACTGGTGCGTTCGGGCTGAAACCTGAAACCTGAAACCTGAGACCTTGTCTTACGACGAACTAGCGACGGACTCTTGGCTCGGTGCCAACGTGGCAAAGACGAGACGGCCAGTCTGGGTCTGATGCAGGCGCGTAATCACAACCTCAATGGTCTGGCCAATCAAATGGCGGGCATCCTCAACAATGACCGGGGTGCCGTCATCGAGATAGCCAACGCCCTGCTGACGCGCATTGCCCTCGTTACGGATCGTCAGCTTGAGGCGCTGCTCCTGGACAACCAGCGGGCGCACGGATTCGCTGAGAATGTTCAGGCTCAGCACCTTAACACCCTGAAGGGCGGCAACCTTGTTCAGATTAAAGTCATTGGTGATGATCGGGCAGCCATACTCACGCGCCAGGGCCACCAGCTTATCGTCAACCTTGGTAACCCCAGAAACCTCGACACTGACCACCTCGACGGGCAGCGGCGACTGACGCTGCATCTCATTCAGCAGTTCGAGACCACGGCGCCCCTTGCCACGGCGCAGGTCATCAGCCGAGTCGGCCAATTGCTGCAACTCGGCAAGCACAAAGGCCGGCACGATCAGCGTGCCATCGAGAAAGCCGGTGCGGGCGACAGCGGCAATGCGCCCATCAATAATCGCACTAGTATCGAGCAGCAGGCGTCTGGGCGGCGGCGGCAGTGCCTCAGGGTCGGGCAAGCTTTGGGCCGGGGGTGTCCGCTGCAAACCCCTGAGCAACTCGACCATATCGTGGCGGCGCAGCGCAAAGATCGTGCCGCCAATATAGGCCAAGCAGCCAGCGCCAACGAGGGGCAGGAACTGACCAAACGGGGCGGGCAGGCTTGCCAGCGGCACGGTCAGAAACACAGCAAACACGAGGCCAAGCATTGACCCTGCGCCCACAAGCAGCAACTCGGGCAGGGGCACGCTGCGCGAGCGGCGCAGCAGCTCAGCAATGGGGTCAATCGTCACCCGTGGCGTCACCAGCAGGCCGAGGCCAGCGCCAGCCAAGGCGAGCAACTGAATCGCGAGTTGTTGAAACTCGTCGGGGTGAAAATTCGAGAGGTTGAGACCAACCGACCAGCCTACATAGGCTAGGACAACCATCCCAACGATCCGTGAGACAAAATTAAGGCTGACGTTCATAAGGTTTCGCCCGCTGGCGAACGAGTATGTGCGGGGCGTCTACTGTTTACGGGCGAGGAGATCGACCACCTCAGCTAACGAGCGCGCAGGCATCTGGCTCAGGCCGTTCACCGCGCCAGCCTGGGCGGTTGCGGGCACCACCGCCCGGGTGAAACCGAGCTTGGCCGCCTCGGTGAGCCGACGGTCAAGGTGGCTCACACTGCGTAGTTCGCCCGAGAGGCCGACCTCACCGACCATCACCAGATCGCTCTCGATGCACTGGTTGCGGTACGACGAGGCGATTGCCAGGGCCACGGCCAAGTCAGCGGCTGGTTCGCCAATCCGCAGCCCGCCCACAATATTGACATACACATCCTGGTTGAAGAGCGGCAGACCCACGCGCTTGGTGAGCACCGCCGTGAGCATCAGCAGGCGATTAAGATCGAAGCCGTTGGTCGTCCGACGGGGCTGGGCACTGCCCGTCGTCGAGGTAAGCGCCTGAACCTCGACCAACAACGGGCGCGTACCCTCCATCATCACCGCCACCGTCGAGCCGGGGCTGCCCGCGCTACGCTCAGCCAGAAACACCTGCGAGGGGTTGGGCACTTCGCGCAGACCATCGCCAGCCATCTCGAAGACGCCAACCTCGTTGGTCGAGCCGAAGCGATTCTTCACCCCGCGCAACAGCCGGTACTGGTGGAAGCGGTCGCCCTCAAGGTAGAGCACCACATCAACAATGTGTTCAAGCACACGCGGCCCAGCGATAGCGCCCTCTTTGGTGACGTGGCCGACCAAAAAGATGGGGATGCCAAGCTCTTTGGCAAGCTGCATCAGGCGCAGGGCACCCTCCCGCACCTGTGAAACACTGCCCGCAGCGCTGCTCAACTCCTCAAGATAGACCGTCTGGATCGAGTCGACAATCACCATGCCGGGGCGCAGATCGCGAATCTGCTGCAAAATCGTGTTGAGGGAGGTTTCGGAGTAGACATACAGGTCGTCGGCGTCCATCCCCAGACGCTCGGCGCGCAGCTTAATCTGCTGGGCCGACTCCTCGGCGCTGATGTAGAGGGCCGTGCCGACCTGTGCGGCGAAGTGAGCCGCCACTTGGCCGAGCAGTGTAGACTTCCCCACGCCGGGGTCACCACCAATCAGCACCACCGAGCCAGGCACGAGGCCGCCACCAAGCACGCGGGCGAGTTCCTCGGTGTAGACGGGGAGGCGCTGAAAGCCACTGATGGGCACATCACGGAGGCGAATCGGGCGGGCACCGGCGCTGCCACTCTCACGAATACTGCCCCGACTGTCGGCCTTCACCTCAGTCTGCTCGACCAGACTGTCCCAGGTGCCACAATCGGGACACTTACCCATCCAGCGGGTTTGCTGGGCGCCGCACTGCTGACAGACAAAAATGGTGCGTGGCTTCGCCATAGGCGCATTATACCACCGCAGCGCGTTCGACAGACGTGAGGGCAGCGCCACGTCGGCGCTCTGTGGTGATAAAAAAAGCCTCACCAATGGGCTAAAGCTCAGTCTGAGGCTTGCTGGTTGAAGAGCGCCCGCGAGCGATCAACCGAGGCAGATAAGCCCGCGATAAGCCCCTGGGTCAGGCCAAGGCAGCGCCCAAGCACCGGCGGCTTGTGCAGGCGCAGCAGGCTTGTGATCGTCGGGAGGAGAACCATCGAGTAGCAGACCGCAAGGTAGTAGCGAAGCACGGGCCAAATGCCGCACTTGATCAGCTTGCCACACACGGCACCGACGGCGAACATATTGTTGCGAATGAGCTTGCGCCGCTGAGCATGGGTGCGGAAGCCGTGGTGTATGATGCTCACGCGGTTGGTGCGATAGATCTGGTAATGACTCATCAGCATACGCAGCGCAAAGTCAAGGTCATTCCCGCTGCGAAAGCGCGATCCAGAACCCAGACTTGGGTCGAACCCGCTGATGCTGCGTGCCGCCGAGCGCCGAACCGCCATGCCAGCCCCGATGCCAAGATTGACCCCATCGCAGGTCTGCCAGTGCGCCAGATCCTCGATCAGCAGCGAACGCTGCGAGACATTTGTTGGCACCGAACCCAGCTTGAGGTCGCATGCCTCAGCAACCACATCGCAGAAGACCAGGCCGACGCGGGGGTAGCGCAAGAACGGGGCGATCATCTCGACGATCCAGTTCGGCGGCACCACACAGTCGTCATCGGTGACAATGACCAGATCGGTGTTGACAAAGGCGAGTCCGAGATTGAGCGCCTGACTCAACCCATGGGTGGGTGTGCTGATGTAGCGTAGGTTCGCAACATCTTGCATAGCCGTAATCGCATGGGCAGTCCGATGATCTTCGCTCTGATCAACAACCACGAGCGTGAGGTTCGGGTACCCACAGGCCGTAATGCTACGGATGGTGCTCGTAACTGAGTCGCCGCGATCACGGGTGGCGATCAAGACGGTGACAGGCAACACCGTGTAGCCGATACTGGCGGGCGAAGGATTGGTCGCACGCTTGTACGTGGGTGGCGTTACTACCAAGCTGTTCATACGAATTACTCGTACTACATCGTACTGCTACACTCCTACGACGTATTATAGATGGTAATCGTACGAACTTGGGCCGGATTCTCATCTTGGGCGCACGAACGCCAACGGCCCCGCCAGCACGGTGCTGGCGGGGCCGTTGGGAGCGGCTACGTACGGCCTACTGAACGAGCGCGGGGCTTTCCTCAGCGGTAAGAACCTCGGGCGACTGGCTATCGGCGTCGATCTTGCGCTGCGAGCGAAGCCGCAACTCCTCGCCCTCGATGTCAACCACAATCGTGTCACCCTCCTGGAAGCGCCCATCCAGCAAACCCTCGGCCAGCGGGTCTTCGATCAGGTTGGTGATGATCCGGCGCAGCGGGCGGGCACCAAAGGCCGGGTCATAGCCCCGCCGCGAGAGCAGGTCGAGGCCGTCCTGGCGCACATCAAGGTGCATCTGGTGTTCATCAAGCTGCTTCTGCACCCGATTGAGCATCAGGGTCGTGATCTGCTGAATCTCCTGGTTGGTCAGGGGGTGGAAGATAATGGTGGCGTCGATGCGATTAAGGAACTCGGGGCGGAACAGCGTCTTCAGCGCATCGTCCACCTTGCGGCGCATGTCAGTCTGGTCAATCTCGTCGGCGCTGCCGCCAAAGCCAATCCGACTGGCGCGCCGGATGTGCTCGGTGCCGACATTCGAGGTCATAATGATGACCGTGTTGCGGAAGTCAACCTTGCGGCCTTTGCCATCAGTCAGGTTGCCGTCCTCAAGCACCTGGAGCAGCAGGTTGAAGGCGTCGGGGTGGGCCTTCTCGATCTCGTCGAAGAGGATCACGCTGTACGGCTTGCGGCGTACCGCATCGGTGAGCTGACCGCCCTCGCCGTAGCCGACATAGCCGGGAGGCGAGCCGACCAGGCGCGAGGTGGTGTGGCGCTCCTGGAACTCGGACATATCAATCTTGATCAGGCTCTCCTCAGAGCCGAACATGAACTCGGCCAGCGTCTTCGCCAACTCGGTCTTGCCGACGCCGGTGGGGCCAAGGAAGATAAAGCTACCGATGGGCCGCTTGGGGTCCTTGAGCCCGGCGCGGGCGCGCCGAACGGCCTTCGAGATGGTGACGATGGCCTCCTGCTGACCGATCACCCGGTTATGCAGAAAATCCTCCATCTGCATCAGGCGCATCGTCTCATCACCCTTGAGGCGGGTCACGGGGATGCCCGTCCACATGCCGACCACCTCGGCAATGTCCTCCTCGGTGACATAGGGGCGCTCGGCGATGCGGTTTTCGCCACCGGCGGCCCCAATCTCAGCCTCAATGGCGGTGATGCGGCCCTGCATCCGATCCTCGCGCTCGCGCAGGTCGCTGGCAAGGTCAAACTGCTTATCCTCAAGCGCAGCCTCGCGCTCTTTGCGGAGCGCTTCGAGGCCACGCAGGGCGTCGCGGAGCTGGGGCGGGGTGGCGCTACGGTACATCCGCACGCGGCTGGCGGCCTCGTCAATCAGGTCAATCGCCTTATCGGGCAACTGGCGGTCGGGCACATAGCGTGCCGAAAGCGCCGCCGCCGCCTTAATCGCCTCGTCGCTGATCTGAAGCTGGTGGAAATCCTCGTAGCGCGACTTGATGCCGCGCAGGATGAGTACCGTATCCTCAAGGGTCGGCTCATCGACCTGCACCGGCTGAAAGCGGCGCTCAAGGGCGGCGTCACGCTCAATGTACTTGCGGTACTCATCAAGCGTGGTGGCCCCAATCGTCTGAAGCTCGCCGCGACTCAGGGCCGGCTTGAGGATATTCGCGGCGTCGAGCGTGCCCTCGGCCCCACCGGCACCGATGATGGTGTGGAACTCATCAATAAAGAGGATGCAGCGCGTCTCTTTAATCTCGTCAATCACGCGCTTGAGGCGCTCCTCAAACTGGCCGCGATACTTGGTGCCAGCGACCAGCGCGCCCATGTCAAGCGTGACGACGCGCTTACCCTTGATACTGTCGGGCACATCGCCCTGAATAATGCGCTGGGCCAGACCCTCGACAATCGCGGTCTTGCCAACGCCAGGCTCGCCAATCAGGGCCGGGTTGTTCTTGGTGCGGCGACTAAGGATCTGGATGACGCGCTCGATCTCGTGCTGACGCCCGATGATTGGGTCGAGGCGTCCAGCCTCAGCCATCTCGGTCAGGTCGGTGCCAAGCGCGTCGAGGTAGGGTGTTTTCGACTGGCGCTGGGCACCGGCCTGCCCAGGTGCCCCGGCGCGCTGTTCGGCGGTACCGGCGGTGCCGTGCCGCAGCACCCGCATCACCTGGTTTCGCACCTGCTCAAGGCTGACGCCCATAATGTCGAGTACGCCGGTAGCCACGCCCTCGCCGTTACGAACGAGGCCGAGGAGCAGATGCTCGGTGCCGATATAGTGGTGATTGAGGCGGCTCGCCTCCTCAATCGCATACTTAATGACCTTCTGGGCGCGGGAGGTAAGTTCCTGGTCAGTGAGGGGCGTACCCTCGCCCATGCCGACGATGAACTCTACGGCGCTGCGGGCCTGGGCCAATTTGACCCCCAGATCATCGAGGACGCGCGCGGCAATCCCCTCGCTCTCACGGATGAGGCCGAGCAGAATATGCTCGGTGCCGATATAGGGATGGTTGAACGAGCGCGCCTCTTCATGCGCGAGTTGTAGCACCTGCTTGGCCCGCTTCGTAAATTTGCTGTAGAGGTCAGACATGGGGTTCTCCAAATAGCTATCCCAGGGAACAACCGCAGGTTACGCCTCCGTAGGCGGTTCACGCTCGGCGTCCTCTTCGCCGAACTCGTGTTGGAGGCGGAGGCTCAGGCCCATCCGCTTGCGGGCCGGGTCGATACGGATGATCCGAGCCTTAATCACCTGGCCCTCGGCGACGCTTTCCTTCGGGTGTTGGATGCGCTCGTCGCCCATCTCAGAGATATGAATCAGGCCCTCGATCCCATCCTCAATACGGGCGAAGGCACCGAACGAGGCAAGCTGCGTGATCGTACCCTCAACGATCTGGCCGAGCTGGTAAAGCTCACCAGCCCGCGTCCATGGCTCGCTCTGGGTACGCTTGATCGACAGGGCGATGCGCTTGCGCTCATTGTCAATGCTGAGAATAGCAACCTGAACCTTATCGCCCACCGTGAGGACATCGCCGGGGTGCTTGACCCGGCTCCACGAGATTTCGGAGAGGTGGACGAGCCCATCGGCGCCGCCGATATCGACGAAGGCGCCAAAGTCGCAGACCGAGCTAATCGTACCGGTGCGAACGTCGCCCTCTTGCAGCTGGGCGAGCAGTTCGTCCTTCTTGCTCTCACGCGACTCCTGGACGGCCTGACGCTCAGAGAGGATGAGCCGGTTACGGTTGCGGTTGATCTCGATCACCTTCAGCATCAGATCGGTATTGACCATCTTCGCCATATCCGATTGCTTCTGGGTGTCGGGGCCACGGCTAATGCCCGACACCTGCGAGGCGGGCACAAAGCCGCGCACGCCATCGAGGTTGACGAGCAAGCCGCCCTTGTTATAGTTCACCACGCGGGCCGGGATCACCTCGCCCTGCTCAAAGGCGGTCTGGAGCACGCGCCAACTCCGCTCCTGACGGGCCTTATCGACCGAAAGAATGGCGCGGCCCTCTTTGTCCTCGGACTGTACAATGAAGACGAGCAGCGCATCACCGACATGCAGCGCGGCACGATCCTCGGGGGTAAGCGACTGCATCTCACGGGTTGGGACGATCCCCTCGGCCTTCGCACCAATATCGACCATGATCTCATCGCGGTCAACGCGCATGATTTTGCCATCAACCGTATCCCCATACTTCAGGTTACGGTAGTCATGCGCGGGGTCACTGAGGAATTGCTGCATCAGAGCCAAATCCTCAGCCTCAAGGGCAATGCCTTGCTCAGCGTGTTCGGGCGTGGTTGGCACGTCAGAGTCGGCAGCGTTCCCCATTAATTGTTCCATGCGCCGTCCTTCGTACAGAGCGATGGACCCCCGAATACGCGACCAGGAATTTCGGAAACAGTCGTACACATTATACGGCGCTGCGATGCAAAGCGCAAGAGTATAGGCCCATCTAAGGCATTCTACTGCGGTGAATACTTACTTCATTTGCAGAGAAATAGCGAAGGCGTGGGGGGAGTCACCGCTGGCGGGCAGATGCACAGCGGGGCGGGAGGAAGCAACACCGAGACGGCGCAGGCCAAGATAGGCCGCTTCGGTGCAGACAAAAAGGTCACCGCCCGCGAGACGTTGGAGGGCAAATGCCTGCGCGACGGGCGGGCCGACCACAGTGAGACCGAGGCCGGGGAGGATGACCGCCCGCCCTTGTCCACTCGTGAGGATGAGCCGAGGGCGCTGGTCTGGCGAACGAGCGCTCCATGCGGCGCTCAGCGCCTGGGCGGCATGGTGTGCGCCACGCAGGGTCGCAAGCGCATCCTGCTGGCTAAAAACACCAAAGACCAGCACGACACCTTCACCCCAGCGCGAGAGCAGGGCGTCGTGGAGTTGCGCTTGGTGGAGGGCGGCGTAGGCCGTGTCGCAGAGTTGTGCGATGCGGTCGTCCGGGCCACCGGGGTGGACGAGGGCGAGAACGACCACATCGCAGGGCAACCCATCGTGGGCCAGGCTCAGATCGGCGAGCCGCGCCGCGCTGGTCACCGGCAGGGCGGGCAACAGATGCCGCAGCCGCTGCTCGGCCCGGCGCTGCTGACGCATGTCGTTCAGGGCGTGGCATAGCTCGCCCCAGGCACCCTCGGCCACCTCAAATTTAAGATCCGGCAACGGCGGCGCGTCAGCTTCGCGAACGGTCGCCGCCACGCTGGCGGCCAACACGCGCACATCGGCAGAGAGGGCCACACTATCCAGGAGGATGAGGGCGCTGGCGATGAGGATCAGCGGCAGGGCCAGGGGCGACGCCAACAGCGTAGCGACCGCAGCGCTAAGCAACGCAAACAGGGCCAAGCCAAGTCTGACCCGGCACACGATCCGTCCGGTGAAGTAGCGCCCCATACAGCCCTTCGCACCGATCATTCGCCCCTTGAAGCCCACCGCCGAGGTCAACAAGCGACCGCGCGGCTGCCGCTCATGCGCCGCGCGGCCAGCTCTGCGGTCGGGGCAGAGCGGCCTGGGAAGACATCCGACGTGCCTTACCAGGGGGATACGAGGATACCACTGCGGGGGGCGATGGGACAGATGCGTAGATTACGGGAGCATGACCTTGGGGCAGACCTACTCTTCGCGGAGGATATACCCGGCGCCGCGAACGGTCTGGATGACGCGGGGCGTGCCGCCGACCTCAAGTTTCTGGCGCAGGTAGCGCACATAGACCTCGATGATATTGCTCTCGCCGCCAAAGTCGTAGCCCCAGACCCGGTCGTAGATCACCTCGCGGGTGAGTACCTGGTTTGGGTGGCGCATAAACAGCTCTAGCAACTCATATTCCTTGGCGGTCAACTCGGCCCGGCGCTCGCCGACGCGCAGTTCGCGGGCAGCAGTGTCAAGGGTGAGCGCACTAAAGCGCAGCACATCACTCTGCTGGCCCGCCTGACGCCGGCGCAACTGCACCCTGATCCGTGCGAGTAACTCCTCGAAGGCGAACGGCTTGACGAGGTAGTCGTCGGCCCCGTTCTCAAGGCCGCGCACCCGATCAGCCACGGCATCGCGGGCCGTGAGGATGATAATCGGGATGTCAGAGGCGGCACGCAGGCGGCGGGACACCTCAAGGCCATCAATGCCGGGGAGCATCAGGTCGAGGATGACCAGATCGTGGGGCGTCTCACGGGCGGCGGCCAAGCCCACGGATCCATCACTGGCCATGGTCACCTGGAAGCCCTCAAGCACCAGCCCACGGCGTAAGTAGTTTGCGATCTCTTGCTCGTCCTCAATCACCAGGATGCGCTGCATAATCAGGTTGGGGGTAATCAGCTACAGCCCAAAGCTCGCTCTTGCCCCTAGTATATAGGGGGAGGGGCGACTACGCAATGTGGCACCGTATCGCTCACACAGACTGAATAAAGCTGCTGACGACATGAGTCAGCAGCTTCAGGCTGATCGGCTTGCTCATGTAGGCGTTGGCCCCGGCTTCGAGGCAGCGCTCACGGTCGCCCGGCATCGCCAGGGCGGTCAGGGCGACAATTGGGATGCAGGCCAGCGCCGGGGTGGCGCGGATCTGCCGCGTCGCCGCGAGGCCGTCGAGCTTCGGCATTTGCACATCCATCAGGATGAGGTCCGGGCGCAGCGCGGCGGCGAGTTGCACGGTTTCCAGACCGTCATGGGCAACGACCAGGCGCAGCCCGCGAACCTCAAGGTACGCTGTGATCAGATCAATTGAGGCCACATTGTCATCGGCAAGCAGAATCAGCGGCCCGTCTGTAGACCGCTTGGCGGAGGAGGGTAGATACAAACTGGGGACAGACAAGGGCAACGGCTCGCTCGGCTCAGACGTGCGGCTGTGCCAGGGCAGCGTGACCGAGAAGCGACTGCCCTGACCGACCACGCTCACGACCTCGACGCTGCCGCCGTGCAGCCTGACGAGGTGCGAAACAAGCGTCAGGCCAAGGCCGCTGCCTTCGTGGGCGCGGGCAAAACCACTGTCAACCTGCATAAACGGCTGGAAGAGGCGCGCAAGGTCGGCGTCGGCGATGCCAATGCCGGTGTCCCAGACCGTGAAGCGCACCAGCCCGTGTTCGCTATCGCCAACAACCTCAAGGCCGATTGCGCCGCCGCTGGGCGTGAACTTGACCGCGTTGCTCAGCAAATTAACCAGAACTTGCTTGAGCCGCCGCCCATCGGCGGAGACTTTGGTGACGGCGGGATCAATCTGCTGGGTAAGCCGCAACTGTTTCTTCAACGCCTGCTGGCTCACTAAGCGTACGCTGGCCTCGCAGAGCGAGCTGACTGGGACGCCGATGATGTCGAGATCGACCCGTCCGGCCTCGATCTTCGCCACATCGAGTACATCGTTGATCAAGTCAAGCAGGTGCCGCCCACTCTCTTCGATGATGTGCAGCGCCGCGCTCTGGCCCTCGTTCAACTGGCCGTAGAAGCCCTCTTGGTACATCTCGGTGCGCCCAAGAATCGCGTTCAGGGGCGTCCGTAGCTCGTGGCTCATATTCGCCAAAAACTCATCCTTGACCCGTACGGCGCGGGCCAGATTCTTGTTGGCGACGCTTAACGCATGGGTGCGCTCAGCGACGCGCTGCTCAAGCTGATCAAGCGCCTGCTTCAGGTGCAACTGCGAGGTGTGCAGATCGGCCTCGGCGCGGCGGCGCTCGGCCTCCAGGTCAATCTTGTGCAGCGCAAAGGCCAGGTCACGCGCCACCTCGCCGAAAAGACTCTGCTCCTCCTGATCGTCCACAAAGCCAGAGGCCAGTCCGACGCTCATAACCCCGTAGCTTCGCCCGTTATAGAGCATCCGAATTAACATGCGCGCCTCGGTGGGGCAGAGCGCGCCAAGCGGGCAGCTTCCGCAAGACACGGTAGGCTTACGAACCGCAACCGCAGCGGCAGCGGCGCACGTCAGGGTTTGTTGGGCGCACGACGGGAACTGGTCGCTGATGGTCATGCTCTTCAACTCAGCAAAGCCACTGGCAAAACCAGCACTTGCGGTGCTGGTGATGTCGCCTTCCTCGTTCGTCAAGGCGATCCAGGCGTTATGGTAGCCAAAGGTCTGGAGCAGACTTTCGCAGGCCCCTTGAATCAGCCGGTCGCGGTCGGACTCCTCGGCGATCAGACGATTGACCCGCCTGATTCCATTCAGTACGGCATTCAGGTGGCTGATGCGCTGCTGGGTCGCAATATGCTCGGTAATATCTTCAAGGGTGAGCAGCAGCGCCTCGTGCCCATCGAAGGCCATCAGGTCGAATGAGCAACTCGCCTGAAAGGCGGTGCCGTCCTTGCGGCGCATCGTCACTTCAATGTGTCGCACGCGGCCCTCGGCAACAACCCGCTGCATCAGCGCCAGGCGCAGCGTAGGGTCTGCGTAGAGTTGCGCGAGGTTAAACTGGCGGAGTTCGTCAAGCGAATAGCCAAGAATGCGGAGCAGCGCGTCGTTGGCAAGCAGCGCTTGGCCGTCGAACGTGGCTAGACCGATGCCGACGGCGGCGTGTTGGAAGAGCAAGCCGAAGCGGTGCTCGGCCTCGCGCAAGGCACGCTCGGCCTGCTGAAGGCGGCGCTCGGTGGCGATGCGCTCGACCGTCTGGCCTACCACAGTCGGCAGCAGGTCAAGAAAGGTTTCGGTCTTCGTCAGATAGTCGCGGGCACCCAACTTCATCATTTCGACCGCAATGCGCTCGTCGCCGTTGCCGGTCATCACGATGAAGGGCACCACCCGCTGTTGCGCGGCCAACGCCAAGACGATCTCGGTGGCCGTCATATCCGCCAGCCGATAGTCAAGCAAGAGCAGCGGGTCGGCGAGCGCGGCGGCACGACACACCGCCTCGGCCCCACTCGCTACCCCCTCGGTAGTGAAGCCGTGGCGCCTGAGACATTTCTGGATCAGTCGGTTGAGTCCCTGGTCATCCTCGACGACGAGCAAGGTAAGCTGGCGCATGCTGGTTTCGCCTGCGTTAAGCGGTGGCATGTCATGGTCAGACATCCAGAACCTCCTGGGCGGATAAGACGAACGCCTAGCCATGTCCGTTCAGGAGCGGTACTTGAACCACACTGAGGAAGAGGCCGAGCTGACGAATCGCCGCAATGAACTTGTCATAGTCAATCGGCTTGGTCACATAGTTGCTACAGCCAAGGAGATGACAGCGCTCGATCTCGCGTGGGTCGTCGGTGGTACTCAGCATCGTCACCGGCAACTTCCGTAGCTCGGGGTCAGCCTTGATTTCACGCAGCACCTCGACACCATCAACCTTTGGCATGTGGATGTCGAGCAGCAGCAGATACGCACGGCGATGGTCGCGTTGTGGTCCGTCGCCGCGCCTAAAGAGGAACTCAAGGATTGTTTGGCCATTGTTGAACACGAGGATCGGGTTACGCAGACCGGAACGACGGAGATTTTTCAGAATAAGAGCCGCGTGACCATCGTCATCTTCAGCGATCAAGATAGTTACTTCTTCCGTCACGTTCGCTTCCTTACTGGCAATCATTCATGCGACCTCTGGCAGAGCCACAAGGAACTGACTGCCAACACCTGGCGTTGAAACCACGCGCACCCAGCCACTATGGCGGTCAACAATCGTACGCACAATCGTCAGGCCCAACCCATCGCCCTCAACCCGCGTGGGGTCGAGCCGATAGTAGAGTTCAAAGATCTTCTCGTGCTGATCGGCGGCGATACCAAGGCCGTTATCGGCGACACCGTAGACGGTCATGCCGGCGGCACGGTCGCCGGTGATGGTAATCTGGCCGGGACGGGCAGGGGCGAGGTATTTCAGGGCGTTGCTGATCAGGTTGGCGAAGATTTGGCCGACCTGAACCGCGTCGCCGCGACAGGGTGGCAGCGGGCCGACCTCGACCGCAACGCCAGCATGCTTGATCTCAAAGTCGAAGGCCACCAGGGTCTCGGCGATAAGCTGGCCGACATCGAGCGGCACAATGCTCAGGGCGGCGCGGCCAAGCCGGGAAAGCCGCAGCAAGCCCTTGAGCAGCGCGTCCATTTTGCTCACGCTGGTCAGAATATAGCGGAGCGACTCGGGGAGATCTTCCTCCAGCAGGAAGGTGAGCAGGGCACGCTCCGCGACAGGGAGGTCGAGCGAGGCCAAGATGCGCCGTAGCTCATCAAGCGAGGACTGTAGCTCGTGGCTGAAGCCCTGGACATTCACCAGGGGCGAACGCAAGTCGTGCGAGGCAACGTAGACGATCTGCTCAAGCTCACGATTCTTGCGGGCCAACTCTTTGCCCAAGCGCTCTTGGGCAGCCTCGGCCTGCTTGCGCGCAGTGATGTCAACTGCCAACTCAAAGCGCACGTCGCGCCCGTCGGGCCAGCGGATAATCTGGTCGGTCAGCAGCAGATCGAGGTTCAAGCACTGGTTGTGCTGTTCCCAGGTATACGGCTGACGGGTGCGTAGGATGATCTCGTTGGTGCAGAATGAGCAGCGCGTCTCAAAACCCTGAAGTTCGCGATAGCATACGCCGCCGACGGGGTTGTGCCCAAGGCGATCCTGGAAGACCTTGTTGACGAAGAGGACCTCGTCGGTGGCCGGATCAACGACGTAGAGCATCTCGGGGAAGGCATCGAAGATGGTCAGAAACTGTTTGTGCTGGGCGTGTAGGGTGCGCTGGGCCTGGCGCTGCTCGGTGATGTTACGCACAATCGAAAGCGCATCGTTGTCTTCGCCGACGACGACGCGGGCCTCAAAGAAGCCGAGTGTACCATCGAAGAGCGGCAGATCATACTCGAAGCGCTGAAGTTCGCCCGTGCGATAGGCGCGGGCGAGGGCCGCCGTGAGGGGTTCGCTGATCACCGACGGGACGACCTCGCGGTAGTGTTTGCCGAGAAACGCCTCGGGCGGCATGATCGGCGTGACCTCGTTTGGGGCATGATAGTCAATAAAGTGACCAGCAGCATCGTGGCGAAAGACGCGGTCGGGAAGCGCATTGAGGAGGCTGCGGTAGCGCGCCTCGCTGCGGCGCAGGGTCGCCTCAGCCTGCTTGGTCGCCGTGATGTCGCGGGCAAAGACAACAAACAGCCTCTCATCACGCTCGACGAGCCGGACGTTCACCTCAACATCAATGTTGGTGCCATCCTTACGCCGGTGGCGCGACTCGAAGCGCTCGTAGCGCTGGTGCAGCAGGCGCTCGATGTGGGCAGCAGTCTCTTGCGGGCGCTCGATGGCCTCGATGTCGGGAAGCGTCATGGTCAACAGTTCAGCGCGGCTATAGCCACTCATGCGACAGTACGCCTCGTTGACCGCGAGGAAGCGCGCATCGCTGGCCCTGATGATCCAGAAGCCGTCAAGCGTGGTCTGCACGATCTCCTGATAGAGCAGATCGACCGCGACGGCGTCAGCGTAATCGCGCTGCTCGGCGGCGTAGACGCGCAGCAACAGGCGCACCAGCGCCAGCACCTCGGTGGCGCTAACGGGCGTGACGATCCACGCATCGGCGAGCGCAGCTTGGGCCGTAGCTTCATGCGCCGCAGGGGGCGCAGCGGCGATCAGCGCGCAGAGCACCGAGCGCGTGTTGGGGCTACTGCGTAGCGCACGGCAGACCGCAGGGCCGTCGCGGTCGGGCAAGGCGAGCGCCACCAGGGCGACGGACGGGCAACACTCGGCGGCAAGGCGCAAACCCTCGTCGCCCGAGGTGGCCTCGGTAACGCGGTAGCCCGCCGTCCCAAGGATGTGGGCAAGCGTGGTGCAAACAGCAGAATCGGGGTGGATGATCAGGATGTCAGGGTGTGATACCATGGGCACCCGTATGCTAAAAGGTATAGGCGATGAACGAAGTATAGCTTGTTTAGTTAGGCAGTTCAATGCGCCTCTGGTAGGACTTCAGGGCTGATACAAAGTCGTGCTACGGCCCCTCGCCCGGTGGCTGAAGCCACGGGCTACGCGGTGCGAAGGCCGCCTACGCGGCCTGGATAAGCCTGCCTTCGCAGGCTTCGCAACCAAGAGCCGGGGGCTTCAGCCCCCCGGCTGACCACTGGAGGAACGCTCTTACAGGGGGGATGGCAGAGGTAAAAGAAGGCCATTGTTACAACCGCTCTGTGGGGACACCTAGCGGCGACGACGGCGCGAGGGCGGGCCACCGCGCTGCACCATCGTCTGCCAAGCGCTGTCGTTGTCAAGCGGGCGGGTAAGCTGCTGGTCGCTGACACGGTTGGCCTGGGCGTCGTTCAGCGCGGCAAGCTCGTGTTCGCGGGCTTCGTCTTCGGGCGAGCGGTTGGTGTAGCTGGCCCAGACGCGCCAGAGCAGCACGACGAGGCCAATCAGAAGCGCTGCCGTTAGGGCCAGGAACAGGTAGAGCGTCACTGGCTGCGCCTCCTTTCACTGAATGCGTGCATTACAATTATACACAGCTTGGACGCGCCGAATGATTCTGGACAAGAGGACAAGGGGATGGGGCATCGCATACGGTGCCCCATCCCCTTGTCCCCTTGTCCCCTTGTCCCCTTGTCCCCTTGTCCCGCGCCCACCTCACCGCATCTCGACGCCAAGCAACCCTAGCAGCACCCGGTAGGGGTCCTGATTCTCAGGGTGCCACTCAAAGCGCGCCCGCTCGAACCACTGCGTCGTGTAGGCATTCCCCTGAATAAACTCCGTCTGCGGCTCGCTGAGCGGCAGCCCGAAGAGGGCAACGCTCTCGCCGAGACTATAGCCGAACTGCCCGTCAAACTCTAGCCCCTTGCTCCGAAAGTAGCTCAGGAATGGCTCGCACAAACTATGTCCAGTTTCAGCAAAGAAGAGGCAGCCGCCGACGGCACCGCCCACCTTGCCAAACTGCTGCCAGTCCCGGCCCTGACGGGTCAAGACCTCGGCGCCCAGACGACCCAGCAGCACATCGTAGGGGCGGCCATTCTCAGGGTGCAGTTCGAGCCGGTTGCGCTCGAACGCTTGCGCCTGATACGACCTGCCTTCGATATTCACCGCCTGCTGTGGGCCGATGGGGTAGCCAAACACCGGCAGACCGCCGTTCTCGCGCCAGTACGAGAGCAGCCGCCCGCAGACTTGGTAGTTCGTCTCGGGGAAAAATTGGCAATCGCTATCGTTGATGGGCGGCAACGGCGTGGATGGCACCGTGGGCGGAGTCGTGGGCTGTATCACGGGCACTTGGCCCCCGGCCCTAAAGCTGTCGCTCAGTTCCTTGGTCAGGCGCAAGTAGAGGTCGCCGTAGCGCTCGCTCGGCTCGATGTGGCTGCCCTCAAAAAACTCGTTGAAGCTAGTCAGCACCACGGCCTGGGCGTTCCGCTCAATCGCGGTCTGCCAAGTGCCCTGATAGTAGGCTCCGTCCTGGCGGTCGCGGGCGTGGCCGCTGCGGAACTTCAGGTCATCATAGCCCGGCATCACCGTCGCGACAAAGGGCCGACTCTGCCCATTGTTCTTGTTATAGGTGGCAAGGCGCTGGGCATAGCTCGCCATCGCCGCGCCCGGTCGGCTCTCCCAAGTAATATCGAAGTAGTAGAGCGCGTCAAAGACATCGAGGAAGCTGAAGTTGTCGGTGCCGCCAAACCAGTACTGCTCGCGGTTTGGGTCAGCTTGATTCCGTAGCGTCTGCCAAGTGCCAAGGTCGCCGAGCGAGGGCGGATAGAACCAGAAGACCACCGGCTTGCCCTGGTAACGCAGATAGTTCGACTGACCGAAGAAGTCGCTCTTCAGCACATTCAGCGCTCTCGTCAGGCCATCCACACTCTTGAGCGCGCCCCACGCCGACTGGTCGGGGATGATCGCGACCTGGAGGTCGCGCCCGCCTTCGCGGGCCAGTTCAATCAGGCGGCGGCAGCGCTTGTTGAGGCGATCCTCGTCGGGGCCGTACCACGTGCAGATCAGCGCGTCGATCCCCGCATCATCGGCCTGTTGAATGTGTCGGCGCAGAACCGCATCGTCGCCGCCCGTGTAGCGCGGGGACGGCAGATCGCTCATACGGTCGTACGTCCAGTCCGTCGGCTCCCACCAGGGGTAGTAAAAGGCCATGATGGGCCGGTCTGACACGGCACGGGCGGGCGTGGGGCTGGGCAGACTCGCCAGGGCGACCAGAGCAATGAGCGCGAGGATCGGCGTGAGCCGGCGCACATGGCGCATTGACATACGGGATCTCCTTGCATAAGCACGACAATCCCGGCCATTGTACCCGCCGCGCCGAACCATTCACATGAAAAGACCTGTCAGGTGTCGCACCTGACAGGTCTTTGGGCACCGGCGGCTAGTACAGCTTTCTGGAAGTTCCTGTCGGGTTGCGCGGTAATTCTCGTCAGGCACGGAGCGTAGCAGCACGCAGTTCGGCCTTCGTGGCCTTCGTGACCTTCGTGGTAACAAACCTGCCGCGCATGTCCGCCGACGCAGCACTAGCTGTAAGATAGCTCGTCGTAGACGATCTCAAACGTCTCGATGTGCAGGCCAGGGCTGGCCCCCACGCCACGCGCACCCTGGTAGAAGCAGGGCCAGCCGCCACGAAAGCGGTACGAGGTCCTGATATGGCCCCAATCATCGAGTTCGACGATGGTGCCATCGTGACGCTCGGCGTGGCCCTCGGCGGCGGTGTGCTGCCAGGCATAGAGGACATCATCGAAGGCGATCCCTTGGGCCAAAACGAGGTGCGACGGCTGCACCTGCTCTGGCTCAGCCACATCGCGCAGATCGACCTCATCGTCGCTGATGAAGAACTCGATTGGGCGCAGCGCGTGGCCCAGGCCCGCACAATAGCCGAAGGCCGCCCGCGCAACGCCGTCAAGCTCGACCAGATACTTGAAGCCCTTGTAGTGATTCCCTATCAGTCCCGTAGCCATACGATACCTCCCGCTCATCGGTGAAAGCGCCGCAGCCGCATACAGGGGCAGGCGTCAGTCAATGTATTAGAGGAATGGTGAGGTGTGTGGATGCAAGTATAACGCCACGACCAGCGTTGCAGAGAAAAGAAAGTTAGCGCCTCGGTTGCGGGCATTTCACCAACAAAAGACCCCCGCTCCCTTTCTTGGGAGCGGGGGCCGTCGCTAGGACAGGGCGAGTTGCCTTAGCAGCCGATCTGCGTGTTGGTATCGCGGGTTCCGAACTCCGCCTCAACCACCGGCTCAAGCGGCAGGTTCAGGCTGTTCTCGGACTGGTGCTTCACCAGCTCGGGGTCGAAGCGGTCGGGGATCGCGCCGCCGAAGGTGGTATCGGCCACCTGCTCGGGGTGATCCTCCTTCATCCTGGCGATCTGATCGCGGGTGAAGACGCGGCTCTCATCAAAGCCGAGGTCAACCTCCATCTCCGTCCCATTCATGTGAATGCGCCCGATGTCGTAGAAGCGCTTCTCGAAGGTCGTCTTGGCGAAGGCGCGCAGACAGCCGAGCATATACTTGCGCTTGGCCTTCTCCTTGATGAAGGGGTACTCAAGGAACGCCTTGCGCGCATAGAAGCGGGCGTAGTTCCGCAGCACGCACTTCAGCACGTCCTCGCGCTCCATCAGGTCGGGCTTCATAATCGGGGTGACGAAGTTGTACTTCGAGTAGTCGCGCACCTCGACACGGTCGCCCAACTCCTCGAACAACTCGGCGAACGGCCAGGGGGTGTACATGTTCCAGTTGGCCATGTCCACCTTCCAGTCGAGCGCCAGCCGGTAGGTCTCCTCGATCAGCTCAGGGGTCTCATTCTCCATGCCCATGATGAACTGGGCCTCGGCGACCATACCCGCCGCCTGAATGAGCTGGACGGCCTTCTTATTCTGCTCGATGGTCGTCTGCTTGCGGAAGATCTCCAGGTTCATCTGGGCCGCCGCCTCGGTGCCAAGCGAGATGTGGATCAGGCCCGCCTTGCGCCACAGGGGCAGCAGCGCCTGGTCGCGCATAATGTCGGTCACGCGGGTGTTGATGCCCCAGAGGATCGGCAGCTTGCGCCGCGCCAACTCTTCGCAGAGCGCGGTGAACTTCTTGCGATTGAGCGTCGGCTCCTCGTCGGCCAGAATGAAGAAGCCCACGTTGAAGTCGCGCACCAGCGTCTCGACTTCGTCAACAAACTTGAGCGGGCTGCGTGAGCGATAGCGCCGCCAGAACTTCCACTGCGAGCAGAAGCGACAGGTGAAGGGGCAGCCACGGGCAAAGTTCGGCACCGCCACGCGCACATTCATCGGCACGTAGATGTACTTATCCCACTCCAGCAGGCTCCAGTCAGGGGAGAGCGTATCGAGGTCGGCGATTGGCTCGCCCGCGACGGTCGCGATGACCTTCTCGTCCTCGATGTAGGCGATGCCCTTGATGTTGGCGCGGTCTTTCCGATCCGAGCCAGCCTCAATACTCCTGAGCAGCTCGACAATGATCTCCTCAGCCTCACCACGGACAATGTAGTCAATCCAGGGTGCCTCGCTAAAGACCTGGGTGTACATGAAGGTGGGGTGGATGCCACCGAGGATCAACTTGGCGTTGGGGCGCTCCTCACGCGCAATGCGGAGGGTCTCCTGGGCCTTGATGATCATGGGCGTGATCGCCGTCGCCATAATCACATCGGGCTTGTTGAGCCGAATGATCTGCCGCAACTGATCATCGGGGACATCAAACGTCATCGCGTCAATGAAGCGCACTTCGTGGAACCCCGCCGCCTTGAGCGCGCCCCCGATATAGGGCACCCAACTCGGCGGCCAATTCCCGGCAATCTCGGCACCACCCGCGTGGTAATTCGGCTGGATCATCATGATCCGCATAACAGTCTCCCTTGTGGTGTGAAGGGGGCAAACCACGCCCCATGCATCACGACAGACTCTGAACTACAGATTTATAAAAAAAGGGAGGCGACCCTCCCTGAATAGGCGCTTAGCGCACCTCAAAGACACAAGCCTCGGCACCTTGGGCGGTGCAGGCCACCTCGCGCACGACGAGACGCCGGTCGATCAGTGGGCGCAGCAGCGCCTGGAAACAGCGCTCGTAGTAGTGGCAGATGGGCGCATCGGCGACGATGCCGCGACTCTCGGGCGAGTCGGCCAAGCTCAGAACGGCCCCTTTGGCATCAACCGTGTAGCTGAAGCGGCCCGTGCCGGCGAAGGTCCAGGCGTGACCAGAGATCGCCTTGAGCAGCAGGCTGAGGCCGAGACGACGTGGCAGGCGGGGGAGAACGAGGTGGGCGGGGGCGGGGATGCGGTTCGCCAGAAGATAGTCGGCGGTACGTTCGCCCGCACGGGCCAGGATGCGACCAGCGGCTTCAACGCCCATATCGGCGCGGATGGCCCCGATCAGGCTAATGAACGCGAGCTCATCAATCATCGTCGTCGGTAGCTGGTCGGCGAAGTCGCCCTGCCCAATCCGACGCAGGAAGTTCTGCGTCTCTTTGTAGCCGCGCTCCTCCTCAAGGGCACCGACGGTCTGAATGATGGAGTTCGGGCCGATGCGCGCCGCGCCCACAGCAGGGTGCGTCGCGTGCATAGGGAGCTCCTTTCTCGGGAGTACAAGAATTGACATTTTATACAGACGTAGGTACACGCAGTCTACCACGGCACTACGTTGCTAGAGGTGGCGATCAGTCAACAGAGAGTGAGGTTTTCTTCCCAGAGGACCATCAGCGCCGGTGCTACCATTGCAGTGGTAGTATTGCGTCAACGCAGCCGAAATAGGACAGCCTTATGTCCACTCCTCACACACAGATCGAACGAACAACGCACGTCGGTGACAACCGCCTCAAAATCCTTGAGGCGATGATGAAGCGGCACCAATACCGCGCCGACGCCCTGATCGAGGTTCTCCACAAAGGCCAGGAACTGTACGGTCATCTGTCACCAAGCCTGCTCACGCTGATCGCCCATAGCCTGCACCTGCCGCCAAGTCGCGTCTACGGTGTCGCTACATTCTACCATTTCTTCTCGCTGGCGCCGCAGGGCGAACACACCTGTACGGTCTGTCTCGGCACCGCTTGTTATGTCAAGGGTGCCGCGACGATTTTGGCTGCCCTTGAACGTGAGACAGGGCTACGCGCGGGCACCACCAGCCCTAATGGTCGCCTCTCGCTGCTGACTACCCGCTGTCTGGGTGCCTGCGGCATCGCCCCCGCCGTGGTGATCGACGGCACCGTTATGGGTCACGCCGACGACGACGGGCCGCGTACCAAGCTGCACGAGTTGCTCGATTAGACAAGGTTCGCAGATGCGTTCCAGTTTCGGCACTGCGCTCGGCTGAAACCTGAAACCTGAAACCTGAAACCTTGTCCTTAGCATAAAGACGCCATTATGGATCTCACCGAACTTCACGGGATCGCCGAGCGCGAGCGCGCCCGCCGCAAGGCAATTCGTATTCACTGCTGCACTTCCTTGGGCTGCCATGCCTCGGGTGCGCTTGAACTCCAACGCCGCCTTGAGGCGGCGGTCGAGGCTGCTGGACGGGCCGACACGGTTGAGGTGGTCGGAGTCGGCTGTATCGGCTTCTGCGGCCACGGCCCGCTGGTCAGCGTCGAGCCAAGTGGCCTGCTCTTTGAGCGGGTGACGCCCGAGCAGGCTCCCGACATCGTCGCCGCCCTTGACGGCGGGCCGTGCGCGGCCCAGCGCGGCGACCCCAATCACCCGTTCTTCAGTCGCCAACTGCTGGTGGTGCGGCGCAACGGCGGGCGCATTGACCCCGAGCGCATTGAGGAGTACATCGCCGCCGGGGGCTACCAGGCGCTCTACGATGTGCTGCACGACCAAAGCCCCGCCGAGGTGATTGACGCCATTACGCGCAGCGGGCTGCGCGGGCGCGGCGGTGCCGGGTATCCCACCGGGCTCAAATGGGCGACGGTCGCCAAGAGTAAAGGTGCCCCGCAAGGTGCCCCGCGCAAGTTTGTGGTCTGCAATGGCGACGAGGGCGACCCCGGCGCGTTTATGGACCGCAGCATTCTGGAGAGCGACCCGCATCTGGTGCTTGAGGGCATGAGCATCGCGGCCTACGCCGTGGGCGCCGACCAGGGCTTTCTCTACGTGCGCGGCGAGTATCCCCTGGCGATCCAACGGCTCAGTAAGGCGATCACGCAGGCGCGCAAGCACGGCCTGCTCGGCAGCCAGATCTTCGACACCGCCTTCGACTTCAAGGTCGAGATTCGCGTCGGCGCGGGGGCGTTCGTCTGTGGCGAAGAGACGGCGCTGATTGCCAGCATCGAGGGACGCCGGGGCCAACCGCGCCCGCGCCCGCCCTATCCCGCCGAACGCGGCCTCTGGGGCTGCCCGACGCTGATCAACAATGTCGAGACTTTTGCCAACATTGCGCCGATTATCAGCCGGGGCGCTGACTGGTACGCGGGCATCGGCACCGCCAAAAGCCGGGGCACCAAGGTCTTTGCCCTCGCCGGGAAGATCCGCAACACGGGCCTGATCGAGGTGCCGATGGGCATCACGCTGCGCGAAATCGTGGAGGAGTTGGGCGGCGGCACCGCCGACGGCAGCCCGGTGAAGGCCGTCCAGACCGGCGGCCCGTCGGGCGGTTGCATCCCGGCCAGCCTGTTCGACACGCCCGTGGACTACGAGTCGCTGGCGGCGGTCGGCTCAATCATGGGTTCCGGCGGCATGGTCGTGATGGACGACGCCACCAGCATGGTTGAGATTGCCCGCTTTTACATGGAATTTTGCATGGACGAGTCGTGCGGCAAGTGTGTGCCCTGCCGCGTCGGCACCGTCCAGATGCACCACCTGCTCGACCGCATCTGCAATGGTGAGGCTACGCCCGCCGAAATTGTCCAGCTCGAAGAGCTTTGTCAGTTGGTGCGCGAGACGAGCCTCTGCGGCCTTGGTCAGTCGGCGCCCAACCCGGTACTCAGCACCCTGCGCTACTTCCGTGACGAGTACGAGGAGCGCTTGCGCCACGAAGCTCTGGCAGAGGAGGCACCCTAAATGTCAGCCAAAACTCTGACCATTGACGGCCAGATGGTGAGCGCCGGAGCCGACGAGAGCATCCTTCAGGCGGCCCGCGAGGCGGGCATCCGCATCCCGACGCTCTGCCACCTCGACGGCCTTTCAGAGATGGGCGCCTGTCGCCTCTGTTTGGTTGAAGTCGTCGGAACGAGCAAATTGCAGCCCGCCTGTCACACCAGCGTGGCTGAAGGGATGGAGGTACGCACCGACACCGAGCGCCTGCGCGCCCATCGGCGGGCGATTGTCGAGCTGATCTTCGCCGAGCGCAACCACGTCTGTGCGGTGTGCGTCGCCTCGGGCCACTGTGAACTCCAGAACCTTGCGGCAGCCGTGGGCATGACCCACGTGCGCTACGAGTATTTGGCCCCAAGCTGCGCGGTGGACATCAGCCACGCACGCTTCGGCATTGACCACAACCGCTGTGTGCTTTGCACGCGCTGTGTGCGCGCCTGCGACGAAGTTGAGGGCGTCCACACCTGGGATATCGCCGGACGCGGCACCGAGTCACGCCTCATCACCGATCTCCATGTGCCCTGGGGCGAGGCGGCGAGCTGCACCTCATGTGGCAAGTGCCTGCTGGCCTGCCCAACTGGGGCGATCTTCCACCGTGGCAGCACCGTGGCCGAGCTTGAGCATGAACCGACGCGCATCGCCGCGATTGTCGCGGCGCGGAGTGAGCGCTGGTGATAGGACTAACCGCTTACGGTGCCGGGGCGATCTCGCGCCAAGCCGGACAGATCTCGCGCCAAGCCGCAAAGCCGCAAAGCCGGGAAGATCTCGCGCAAAGCCGCACAGGCGCTCAGACTAAAACCTGAAACCCGGCACCTGACACCTGAACCCTTGTCTAAGGACTCTTGTATGGCTGACAAACTACGTCTGGCAACCGTGTGGCTCGGGGGCTGCTCGGGCTGCCATATGTCGCTGCTCGATATGGACGAGTGGCTGATTGACCTCGCCGCCGTCGCTGATCTGGTTTACAGTCCCATCGCCGACCACAAACACTACCCGAAAAACGTAGACCTTGTCCTGGTTGAAGGGGCCGTGGCGACCAATGAGCATCTGGAGTTGGCCCGCAAAGTGCGCCAGCGTAGCCGCCTGGTGGTGGCGCTGGGCGACTGCGCCGTGACCGGCAATGTGACCGCGATGCGTAATCCCCTGGGAGCGGCGGCCACGGTGCTTCAGCAGGTCTATATCACCCACGGCGACCCACGGGGCGTACTGCCCGACGACCCCGACATCGTGCCGCGCCTGCTCGACACGGTGGTGCCCCTGCACGCCACGATCACGGTGGATCTGTTTCTGCCGGGCTGCCCGCCCTCGGCCCCCGCCATTCGCGCCCTGATCGAAGCCCTGCTCAAGGGCGAAACGCCGCCGGCGGCAAGCCGCTTTGGATAAAGATGAGGTTCGCAGATGCTTTCTAGTTTTGGCACACGCATAGTTTTCTGATGCGCTCGGCCTGAAACCTGAAACCCGGCACCTGAAACCTTGTCAAAGAGAGCTACTTATGGCCCAGACAATTGTGATTGACCCCGTGACCCGCATCGAGGGGCACGCCAAAATCAGCATCTATCTCGACGATGCGGGCGCGGTGCGGGACGCCCATTTTCACGTTACCGAATTTCGCGGCTTCGAGCGCTTCTGCCTGGGGCGACCCTTTTGGGAGATGCCGGCCATCACGGCGCGCATCTGCGGAATCTGCCCCGTGAGCCACATCCTGGCCTCGGCGAAGGCGGGCGATGGTATTCTGGCCGTGGCGATTCCGCCCGGCGCCGAGCAGTTGCGCCGCCTGATGAACCTGGCCCAAATCGTCCAATCGCACGCCCTGAGCTTCTTCCACCTGAGCGGGCCGGATCTCTTTCTGGGCTTCGAGAGCGACCCGGCCAAGCGCAACATCTTTGGGCTGGTGGCCGCCGATCCCGCCTTCGCCCGTGGCGGCATCAGGCTGCGCCAGTTCGGCCAGTCAATCATCGAGGCGCTGGGCGGGCGGAAGATCCACCCGGCCTGGGCTGTGCCGGGCGGCGTGCGCTCGGGCCTCACCGCCGAGGCGCGGGCCGTGATTGCCGCTGGGCTGCCCGAGGCGATCCAGGTCGCCGAGGGTGCGCTCAACCGCTTCAAGGGGCTGCTGGCACGCTGCGAGGAGGAGATCGCCACTTACGGGCAGTTCCCCAGCCTCTTCCTGGGCCTGGTCGGCGAAGATGGCACCTGGGAGCATCACGGCGGTCGCCTGCGCGTGATGGACGCGCAGGGCAACATCTTGGCCGATCACATCGCTGCCGAACACTACGACGAGCTGATCGGCGAGGCGGGCGAGCCGTGGAGCTATCTGAAATTCCCGTATTACCGGCCCCAGGGCTACCCCGAGGGCATTTACCGCGTTGGGCCACTGGCCCGGCTAAACATCTGCCGCAGCGTCGGCACGCCCGTGGCTGACGCCGAGTTGGTCGAGATGCGCCAGCGGGCGGGCGGCGGGCCAATCAGCGCCAGCTTCTTTTATCACTACGCCCGCTTGGTGGAAATCGTGGCCGCGCTTGAGCGTATCGGTATGCTGATCGCCGACCCTGAGGTTGGCACCGGCCCGCTGCGGGCGAATGCCGGGGTCAATCGGCGCGAGGCGGTCGGCGTCAGCGAGGCGCCGCGTGGCACGCTCTTCCATCACTACAAGGTGGACGAGGACGGCTTAATCACTTATGTCAATCTGATTATCGCCACAGGGCAAAACAATCTGGCGATGAACCGCACCGTCGCCCAGATTGCCCGGCGCTATCTGCGCGGCGACCGCCTCGACGAAGGGCTGCTCAACCGAGTCGAGGCAGGCATTCGGGCGTATGACCCCTGCCTAAGTTGCTCGACGCACTTGGCGGGCCAGCCCACGGTTGAACTGGCCTTGATTGGGCCTGACGGGACTGTGATCGACCAGATTGGCCCCGACCTCTGACGGGTTAGGATTGCGGTTTTGCGTGGCCTCGCAGAGCGGTTGCAACGTCTGCTTGCCGCGCCCGCCCTCACCCCCCAGCCCCCTCTCCCTTCCAGGGAGAGGGGGAGCCGAACGCATCCTGCTGCGAAATCTCCCCTCTCCCCGTGAGGGAGAGGGGCAGGGGGTGAGGGGTGAAAAGCGTCGTTGACACAGCCCTCTCCACCCCCAAGCCGTTAGACAGCACCCCCCTATGGTATACTCTTCGCGCACGACGCGCGCGAAACGAGGGGTTTGAGCGGCGATGCGCTTCCTGCGCCCACTGGCTCGGTTCTGGACAGTGATCCTCGGCTGCACGGTGCTTGCGCTCACGCTCGCCGTTGTCGCCCGCTCCCTTGTGCCCCTGACCCCGTGGGTTACCGCCCCTAGTCTGCTTGCGACTGACCCGCCCGACGGCGCGGTCGATGTGCTGCCTCACACGGCGATCACCCTGCGCTTCAGCGGCCCCATGAACCGGGCCAGCGCCGCCGCCGCCCTGCGGATCGACCCGCCTTCCCTGGGCAGCCTTAGCTGGTCGCCTGACGCCACGAGCCTTACCTTTCAGCCCACTGTGGCGCTCACGCCTGCGGTTACCTACACCATCAGCCTCGACGGCGCTGCGCTAGGCCGCTGGTGGAAGCCCCTTGCCGCCCCAGTCACGGTGCGCTTTCGCACCGCGCCCCAGCCTGCGGTCGTCGCGGCCCTGCCAATGGCGACGAACGCCCCCACCGACACGCCCCTCGCCGTGGTCTTCAGCCAGCCAATGGTCGCTCCGGGCGCGGTAGGGCTGCCGACGGCGCTGCCCGAAATTCGGCTCGATCCGCCCATCCCGCTTAGCGCCCGCTGGGCCGACCAGAACACGCTCTTGCTCGTCCCCACGTCCCCGCTGGCGCTCGCGACACGCTACAGTGCCACCATCAGCGCGACCTTGACCGACCTGCGCGGCGTCGAGTTGGGTGCCCCCTTTAGCTGGAGCTTTGCTACCGCGTGGCCCGCCGTCATTGGCCGTGAACCCAAAGACGGTGCCCGCTGGGTTAGCCCGCATACCGCACTGAGCCTGCGCCTCGCCGAACCGCTTGACCCGGCCCTGCTGCGCCAGTCGCTCCGTATAACTCCCACCGTCGAAGGTGATTTGACCGCCGAGCTCATCGGCGTGACCCAGGTCGTCACCTTCACGCCCCGTGCAGCATGGGCCTACGGCACCACCTACAGCGTGACGCTGGTTGCGCCGTCGGGCAGCGGTTTGGGTGCCCCGCCACCGCTGACCTGGCAATTTAGCGTTGAGCCAGCGCCGCGACTGGTGGCCTTCTTCCCTGGACAGGGGCAGACCTTGTTGCCTGGTGAGACGATCCGCCTGGTCTTCAGTACGCCAATGGACGAGGCGGCGCTGCGCGCTGGGCTAACGCTTGCGCCGCATGTCGGCGATCTGCCGATCAGCGTGAACGAAACCGAGGTGCGCCTGCTGCCGACACTGCGCCCTTCGACCCGCTACACAATCACGCTGGCCGCCGACACGCACGACCGCAGCGGTGAACCCTTGGGCGCGGCAACGGCGGTCAGTCTGCTCACGGCACCTGCGCTGCCTGCGCTCACCACCCCCGACGCCTTCGCGGGCCTCGTCAGCCTGCCGGTCAGCCGCACGGCGACGGTCGCGCTCAACACCGTCGGCCTCTCGGCGCTTGAACTGCGTCTGTACCCCCTTGATGCGCCGACCCTCCTGCGGGCGCTGGCACTACGCCCCGACGAGTGGGCGACCTTCAGCCCTGAGCGCTACGGCCAGCGCCTGGCCCGCAGTTGGCGCGTAAGCCTGGGCACACCGTCGGATCAGCCGAGTCGTTTGGCGCTGCCCGTGGGCCTCGCCGATGGGGCGGGGCTACCTGCTGGCGCCTACTACCTGCGCGTAATCGCCCCGGAGGGGCCACGCGCCGACCTGATGCTCATCGCCTCCGAGGCCCGTTTGGCCTTGCGCCAAGGAACAGGCTACGCCCTGGTCTGGGCCACTGACACGGCGGGCGTGCCGCTCGCGGGGCTGCCGGTGAGCCTCTACAGTGGCGGTGTGCCGGTTGCGCGTGGGCAGACGGCACCTGACGGGACGTGGGTGCAGCGCCTCAGCCGCAGCCCCGGCGACCCGCCGCTGCTTGCCGTGGCTGATGGTGACGCTCCGGCGGTGGTGCGCGGCGACTGGCAGATCGGGACGCCGCCTGTTGCGGTGCCCGTGTCCCGCAGCCTGCTCTTTGCTGACCACGCCCACTATGCACCCGGTGAACTGGTGCAGGTGCGCGGCTTGGCTCGCCGCCAGACCGCCGACGGCACGCTCGCCCTCCCCGCTGACGGCACCCCCTGTCGCCTCCAA
>CAIWXH010000277.1 GCA_903916565.1 uncultured Oscillochloris sp.
GCACTCCTCGGCTTGGTGGTCTGGATCTTCCACTTCATCCCCCTCCTGGGTGCGCTGATCGGCCTGCTGGGCATGCTTGTCTCGCTGGTGATCCTTCTGGCGCAAGCATACTTCGCCTACATCGCGGTTCAGTCTAGCATGAATATCCTTGATCAGGGCAAGGCGCTGACCACCCTTGGCCTCGCCGTGATTGGCACGTTCATTATCCAGATGGTAATCTTCGCGATCTTGTAGGTTTCGATAACGAGTAGGGGCGAATCATCGCCCCTACCGACCTTGTACCAGCCCCGAGACAAAAAGCAGGGTCACGTCATGTTCGTTCCGCGCCATTGTCGGGCGACCGGGTTCATAAAGAACTTTGACGTGGCCCTTCTGCAGTACTACGATATAAAAGGTGTTCCCTATGAGCCAGCCGCGCCCCGATGCGCATCTGCCTTCGTCAACGACTGGCCCCGGCCCGAATCAGACATACAGCCTGCTGATCGGTATCGCCCTGCTGATGGGGGCCATTGTCCGCTTGGTCGCCAATGACACCCCTTTTGCCAGTAGCGACCACGCCGAACTTGCTGCAATCGTCACCTACTTTTATCCTCGCGGGCTAGGCTCATTTATCAGCGATCCGCCGATCGTTTGGCAGATACTGACGAGTGTTCACGGCGTTTTACCCCCCGCTATCGGCATGCTCAGCATGACGCTGGTCGGGTTAACGGGCATCACGATCACGGAGTGGTGGTGGAATCTGCCCTTTGTTGTGGCGGGCCTGGCGACGATTATGCTGGGAGTTCGCGTCACGGAAGAGCTTGCTGGACGCCGGGCGGGGGCAATTGCGGCCCTGCTGCTGGCTGTGCTGCCGATCCACGCGGTTACAACGCGGGCCTCGGGGCTGGGTCATATCACCCTGATGGGGCTCTGCCAGTTGGTCACGCTACACACCTTTATGCGCTACTATGAGCAGCCAACCCCGGCTCGCGCACGCAACGCCAGTCTCGCGCTCTGCATGGCCCTGCTGGTCGAGCTGTTCTTCCCGATTCTCCTGGCGCTGTTGTTCACTGTCGGGATGCTATGCGGGCAGCCCGGCGACTCACCTCGTGTGCGGCTGGCCCGCACGCGGCGGCTGTTCAGCGCTCGGGCGATCTTGCTGGCCCCGCTGCTGCTGATCTGCACAAATGGCCTCGTGATGGTTGCTTACGCGGCGGGTTATTTGCCCCAAGGCGGTACCTTCTCACGACTGTTCCAGGGCTCCGACCGGCAGATGGGGTTCTTTGTGGGTGCCTTCTGGAGCAATGGTAGCTTTGTGGGCGGCGCCGTTGGCTTTATCTTACTGATGACTCTGGGCGCGCTGGGGCTGCCAACACTACTGCGCCTTGATCGGCGGGCCGTGCCGCTGCTCTGGGCCTGCGCCTACCTGCTGCCCTTTATCCTCTTCACCCGTGCGAACTTCACCGGCTACCTGCTCATGGGCAGCGTGGGACTGACCCTCAACGCAGCCATCATGCTGAGCTCACTGTGGGAGCGTGGGCGAGTCCCTAGACTCGTGGCCCAGATGCTTGTGCTAACCCTCGTAGTGGTCTTGGCACTACAGTCCGTCGGGATCATCTTTGGGATCGGCCCTCTGTCCGGTGGTGGGATCGCGCAGGGCGGGGTCTTCCCCGACCAGGGGCTGAAGGCGGCGGCGTGGTGGGTGCGTACCTCGACAACCTCACAGGATCTTGTCTTCGCCGATAGTCAGTTTGAGCCGTATCAACTCTGGTACTACCTGCGCCGACCACTGATCGCCCTAACCGACGCCGTGCGGCCCGAGGATGCCTATGTGGCCCTGGCCGCAAGCCCCCAGCGCCCCCGGATCTACCTGCTACCGCCCGATCATGCGAATCTGCTCTTTACCTACGCCCGCGAGCGCCCGAATCTGCTGCTGACCATCACAGAGCATGATCGCCCCGTACTTGCGGTCTACGGCCACGGCGGGAATCTCCCACCCGCCCGCATTGAGATTACCGAAGGGAACCAGCGCTTTGACCAGAATCTCGGCGGCTTCCGTGCGATGTTCTCGCTGCCTGGCGCACAGTAGCTGATGCAAGACATCAGCATGCTCCGCTCGTACGCTTGGCTTAATTTGACAAGACAGGAAAGGTCGGGTATACTCCTCAACGTTGCGAGCGACGGACGGTTTCACTCCTCGGAGGCAAACCTAAGACAAGACAGTGGGAACCGAGCGACGGACAATTTAGTCCTCATCTCGATGCTAGGGTCACGATGGTGGCGCTAGTTTTTTGTTCGCATCGTCCCGGCTTCCAACGCGCACCTTTCCAATCGAGTGTGGTTGTTTGTGTGACTGACAGCCTAAACAGTCAGGCTTCGGCCTGGCATTCCAACAACGCAGAGTTTGATCCTGGCTCAGGATGAACGCTGGCGGCGTGCCTAATGCATGCAAGTCGCACGCAGCAAGCTTGCTTGGCTGCGTGGCGCACGGCTGAGGAACACGTGGGTAATCTGCCCCGGAGTGGGGGATA
>CAIWXH010000278.1 GCA_903916565.1 uncultured Oscillochloris sp.
CAGCAAACCCTGTGACTCGACGGTGCCGCCCGTATGTTGGGCCATCAGTCGCTCGTAGGTAATGCGCTCGTGCGCGGCGTGCTGGTCAATCAGATACATCCCCTCAGGCGCCTCGGCCACAATGTAGGTCAGCCCCACCTGGCCGACCACCCGCAGCGGCGGCAGCTTTGTCGCAGCAAACGGGTGAGCAGAAGCGGGCGCAACCGAAAGTGGGGATGCAGGCGCAAATGGCAGTGCGCCCTCGTCCTCTCGTCCCCTTGTCCCCGCGTCCCCTTGTCCCCGCGTCCCCTCGTCCCCTTGTCCCCGCGTCCCCTCGTCCCCGACAGCCCCCGCATCCCACCGGCTGCGCTCCACATCCCAAGCCGAGGCACCAACACCCCAGGCCGAAGGCTCGGGGGCGCGGGGCGCGGGCTGACCAAGCTGGCGCAACTCGAAGCGGCGCTGCAGCGAGCCGTCGTCGTCGCCGCCCCAGGCGGGCACACCAGCGCCAGCGACCAGCGCATCACGGACGGCACGACCAATCGCGCTGTGCACCTTTGGGGCGTAGCGGAACTTCACCTCGCTCTTGGTGGGGTGAACGTTGACATCGACCGCCAGCGGGTGAATCCGAATATCGAGGACCGCCAGCGGGTGACGGCCCTTCATCAGCATCGTGTGGTAGGCATCCTCAACAACCGCGACGAGGGCACCACGCGGCTGAAGCGCACGCCGGTTGACAAAGAGGTGCAGATAACTCCGCGAGCCACGGGTGAGACCGGGGGGCGAGATCAAGCCGCTGATCGTGACCGCGTGCTCGTCCTCGCCGACGCGGGACTCAACGACGAGGAGCTGGCGGGCCACCTCTAGGCCATAGAGATCGATCAGCACCGTGCGCCGGTCGCCATCGCCATTCGTCTGGAAGGCGAGCCGTCCCTCAAGCTGGAGGGTGAAGCGCACCTCGGGGTACGCCAGGGCGTACTGCTGCACGATGGAGCTAATCGCGCCCAGCTCGGTGGCCTCAGAGCGCAGGTACTCGCGGCGGACAGGGATGTTGTAGAAGAGGTTGCGTATGCTGAAGCTGGTGCCCGGCGAACAGCCACGGGGCGAACGGGCCTGCACCTCGCCGCCAGCGATCCGCAACTCGGTGCCAACCTCCTCGTGGGCGGGGCGCGTGATACAGATCACCTGGGCGACCGAGGCAATCGAGGGCAGCGCCTCGCCGCGAAAGCCAAGCGTGCTGATATTAAAGAGATCCTCGGCGCAGGTGAGCTTGCTGGTGGCGTGGCGCTCAAAGGCCAGCTCGACCTGGTCGGCGGGAATGCCGTCGCCATCATCCTGAACCTTCAACTCACGCAGACCACCGCCACGCGCCTCGACGCTAATTCGGCGTGCGCCTGCATCAAGGGCGTTCTCGACCAACTCCTTCACGACTGAAGCGGGGCGCTCGACCACCTCGCCGGCGGCGATCTGCGCCGCAACCGTCGCGTCAAGCAGACGGATGCTCATGATTCTCTCCTAGACGAACATCTTTGCTGTCATAGTATACAACAGCTTGCAGGCAATACCGCAGCAGTTACGCGGTCACCAACCATCGCCGCCGGGGGACTGAAGTCCCCGGCTACGTGTACGAAGGCCGCCTGCGCGGCCTCAACCAGCCTGCGAAGGCAGGCTTTGCAAGCAAGAGCCGGGGGCTTCAGCCCCATAGCGGGCGACACGGGGCTTGCTGATGCGCTTGATTTAGCTTGCAGGGGTAGACGTGGGCGCGGCGGGGTCGGTCGGTGCCGAGTGTGGAAACACGGGGGTTACGGCGGTGGCGACGGGGAGCGCGGTGGCGAC
>CAIWXH010000279.1 GCA_903916565.1 uncultured Oscillochloris sp.
GGCGCTGATCTCGTGGAGCGGCACGATGTTTGAGTATCTGATGCCGCTGATCTTGATGCGCCGCTACCCCGAGACGCTGCTCGATGCGACCTACGAGGCCGCCGTCGCCCGCCAGATCGCCTACGGCAAAGAGCGCGGCGTACCGTGGGGCATCTCGGAGTCGGCCTACAACGCCCGCGACCTGGCGATGAATTATCAGTATCGCGCCTTCGGGGTGCCCGGTTTGGGCTTGAAGACCGGCCTCGGCGAAGATCTGGTCGTCGCGCCATACGCCACGTTGCTGGCGCTCTCGGTGCGACCGACCGAGGCGCTGTCCAACTTGCGCGTGCTGATCGCCGACGGCATGTTCGGCCTCTACGGGCTGTACGAGGCGGCGGACTACACCCCCGAGCGGCTGCCGCCCGGTCAGCGCCGCGCCATCGTGCGCTCGTACATGGTGCATCATCAGGGGATGGGGCTGCTCGCGCTGGCGAATGTGCTGCACGACAACGTGATGCAGCGGCGCTTCCACGCCGAGCCAATCGTCCAGGCTGCCGAGACGCTGCTGCAAGAGCGCGTGCCGCAGAGTCGCCCGGTGCAAAAGGCCCGCGAGGCCGCGCAAGAGCCGCAGATCGCCTTTGCGACGCCGCCCGCGCCGCGTCAGTTCACCACGCCGCACACGCTGGTGCCGTACACGCACCTGCTCTCGAACGGGCGCTACAGCGTGATGATCACCACCGCTGGCAGCGGCAGCAGTTCGTTCGAGGATCTGGCCGTCACGCGCTGGCGCTCGGATGTGACCTGCGACAACTGGGGCAGTTTCATCTACGTGCGCGATGTGCGCGGCGGCACCATCTGGTCAACCGGCTGCCAGCCGACGCGCCACGAAGCCCAGGTCTATCAGGTGATCTACGGGCTGGACAAGGCCGAATTTCGCCAGCGTGTCGCCGGGATTGACACGCGCATGGAGGTCGTCGTCTCGCCCGAGGACAACGCCGAACTGCGCCGCGTGACGCTTACCAACCTGACGGCGGCGCCGCGTGAGCTGGAGCTGACGAGCTACTGTGAGGTGGTGCTGACCACGCCGAACGCCGACGAGGCGCACCCCGCCTTCGCCAACCTGTTTGTGGAAACCGAGTTTGCGCCGGGACACGACGCGCTGCTCGCCTCGCGCCGCCCGCGTTCCCCCGGCGACCGGCGGCTGTGGGCGGTACACAGCGTCAGCGTGCGCGGCCACACGCTTGGCACGACGCAGCACGAGAGTGACCGCGCCGCCTTCATCGGGCGCGGGCGCAGCCTGAGCGATCCGCAGGCGCTGCACGGCCCGCTTGGTGGGCGCACCGGCGCGGTGCTTGACCCCGCCCTGAGCTTGCGGCGGCGTATCCGCATCGTCCCTGGCGGCACCGCCCAAGTGACGTTCCTGACCGGGGTGGCCGAAAGCCGCGACGAGGCGCTGGTGCTGGCGAGCCGGTTCCACGACCCTGGCGCCATCGCCCGCGTGCTTGAGCTGGCCTGGACGCAAAGCCAGGTCGAGTTGCGCGGCCTGGGCATTGAGGCCGATCAGGCGCACCGCTTTCAGCGCTTGGCGAGCGCGGCGCTCTATCTGGATGGGCGGCGCCGCGCCAAGCCCGAGACGATCAGCGCCAACCAGCGCGGCCAGTCGGCGCTGTGGGCCTACGGCATTTCGGGCGATTTCCCGCTGATTCTGGTGCGCGTCGGCATTGACGACGAGCTGGCGCTGGTGAGCGAGTTGCTGCGCGCCCACGAGTATTGGCGCATGAAGTGTCTGACCGTGGACCTCGTTATTCTGAATGAAGACCTGGGCGGCTACGCCCAAGGCCGCCAAGAGCAAATCCTGGCCCTGGTGCGCGGCGGGCGCGGCGGCGCGTTGCTGAACACACGCGGCGGCATCTTCGTGCTGCGCGGCGACCTGCTGCCCGAGGTTGACCAGATTCTATTGGAAACCGTGGCGGGCGCGATTCTCGCCACACGCCGGGGCGACTTGGCCCAGCACCTCCGCAGCCGCGAGGCCGAGTCGGTGCAGCCGCCGCCGCCGCTGCTGCCCGCCAGCACGCCGCAGGCGCCGCCGCCGCCGCTTGAACTGGCGCTGCGCTCGCCCTTCGGCGGCTTCACGCCCGATGGGCGCGAGTACGTGATTGACTTGGCGCACGGCCAGACCACCCCCGCCCCGTGGACGAACGTTATCGCCAATGAGCGTGGCGGCTTCATCGTCACCGAGGCGGGCGGCGGCTACACTTGGACGGAGAACAGCCGCGAGAACCGGCTGACGCCGTGGTCGAATGACCCGGTGCGCGACCCCGTCGGCGAGGCGCTGTATTTGCGCGATGAGACGAGCGGCGCGTATTGGTCGCCGACGCCCCAGCCAGCGGGCACCGGGCACGTCCGGGTGCGCCACGGCTTTGGCTACAGCGTGTTTGAGTCGCGCCAAGGCGCTATCGCCAGCAGCCTGACGCTGTTTGTGCCGACCGACGACCCGGTCAAAATCTTCCGCCTGCGCCTCCGCAATCACGGCGGCGAGCCAGCGCGGCTGACGGCGACGCTGTATGTTGAGTGGGTGCTGGGCGTCTTTCGCGCCCGCATGGCGCCCTTCATCCTGACCACGTTTGACGAGGCGAGCGGGGCGCTCTTCGCCCAAAACCCCTACAACGGCGAGTTTGCCGCACGGGTCGCCTTCCTCGCTGCCAGCGAGCCACAGGTGAGCTACACGGGCGACCGTATGGAGTTTATCGGGCGCAACAGCGACCTGGCGCGGCCTGCGGCGATGGGCGTCCGTGCGCTGACGGGCCGCGTCGGCGCGGGTGCTGACCCGTGCGGGGCCATCCGCTGCGCGGTCGAACTCGATCCCGGCGAAGAGCGCGAGCTCGTCTTTCTGCTGGGCCAAGGCGCCGACGCGGCGGAGGCCCGCCAGCTTGTGGCGCGCTACGGCAACGCGAGCGCGGCGGCGCGAGCCTATCACGCGGCGGTCGGGCGCTGGCGCGAACTGTTGGGCGCAGTGCAAGTGCGAACGCCCGACCCGGCGCTCGACGTACTGCTGAACGGCTGGCTGCTCTACCAGACGCTCGTCTGTCGCGTGTGGGGGCGCTCGGCCTTCTACCAATCGGGCGGCGCCTACGGCTTCCGCGACCAGCTTCAAGACGTGATGGCGCTGACGCACGCCGCGCCAGCGGTGACCCGCGCCCATCTGCTGCGCGCCGCATCGCGCCAGTTTGTCGAGGGCGACGTGCAGCACTGGTGGCACCCGCCGACGGGGCGCGGCATTCGCACCGGCTTCTCGGACGACTACCTCTGGCTGCCGTACGTGGTGCAGCACTACATCACGACGACGGGCGATAGCGCCGTGCTGGAAGAGCGCACCTCGTTTCTGGAAGGGCCAGCGCTTGAACCCGGCGAGGTCGAGCAGTACGGGCTGCCGAATGTCTCGGGGCAGATCGGCACGCTGTACGAGCATTGCACGCGGGCGATTGAGTATGGCCTGGGGCGTATGGGCGCCCACGGCCTGCCGCTGATGGGCGCGGGCGACTGGAACGACGGCATGAACCGCGTCGGCGCTGGCGGCAGCGGCGAGAGCGTCTGGGTCGCCTGGTTCATGATTGCCGTGCTCGACCCCTTCGCCGCACTGGTTGAGCGCCGGGGCGACAGCGGGCGGGCCACGCGCTACCGCGCCGAAGCC
>CAIWXH010000280.1 GCA_903916565.1 uncultured Oscillochloris sp.
AATGCGGCCTATAACCAGATAGCGAACGTAGCGCCTGATGCCTTCGGGCCAGGGCGTAGGGGCTGTGTAGTGCAGCCTGGCAGGATTGCCCTGCCGAACCGGAAGGTAGCGTCATAAAACGCTAGGCTTTTGGATACTATAATGGAGTATTCCAGCGAAACAGTGAGGTAGCCATGGCGCAGATGATAGAGTTCGTGTTGGTGCTTGGCATGCAGCGCTACAGCCAGGGCGTGTTCGCCCAGGCCGAGGCCGAGGTACGCAAAGACGTTCCGGGCTTCCGCCTGCACGTGTTTGAGGATCGCGACATCGAGCGGCGTCCGGCTGAGGTCGAGGCGGCGCTGGCGCGCTGCGCCTGTCTGATGACCTCGCTGATCACGATGGCCGAGGCCGCCGAGTGGCTGGTGCCGACGGTCGAGCGCATTGATCCGCCGGTGGTCTTTTCGTTCGAGGGTCTGCCCGAGGTGATGCGCCTGAATAAAGTGGGCGGCTACACGATGGGCAAAGGCGGCGGCGGGATGCCGAAGCCTGTGCAGAATGTGGCCCGCCTGCTGGTCGGCAACCGCGAAGAGGACGCGCTCTACGGGTATGTCAAGTTGCAGAAGATTACCGCGAAGCTGGTCAACTTGATTCCGGGCAAGCGCCTGAGCGACTTCCGCAACTGGACGAATGTCTCGACCTACTGGACGAGCCGCAATGTCGGCAACACGGTCAATATGTTCAAGCTGATCTTGCGCGAGTACTGCGGCCTGCCGAAGTTGCAGGTCGGGGCGCCCGTCGATCTGCCGAGCATGGGCTTCGCGCACCCCGACGCGCCTAAGTACTTCGCGAAGCCGGACGAGTATCTGGCGTGGGAGAAGACACGGGGACACGGGGGCAAGGGGACACGGGGACGCGGGGGCAAGGAGACTGGGGGAGAAGGGGAGAAGGGGACAAGGGGACAAGGAGACAAGGAGACAAGGAGACAAGGAGACGCGGGCGGCACCGTCCCCCAGTCCCCCAGTCCCCGCGTCTCCCAGTCTCCGCTGGGCACCGTGGCGGTGCTCTCGTTTCGCGCCCACATCCTTAGCGGCACCACCTACCACAACGATGTCGTGCGTACCCTTGAGGGCGCTGGCCTGCGCGTGCTGCCGATTTTCGTCCAAGGCATCGAGAGCCACGTCGTTGTGCGCGAGTGGCTGGGCAAGCTCGGCGTGGACGCGATTATCAACACGATGGGCTTCCCGCTCGTCGGTGGCCCCGCTGGTTCAACCAAAGCGGGCCTGACCGTCGCCGTCGCCCGTGAACTGCTCAGCAAGCTTGATGTGCCCTACATGGTCGCCTCGCCGCTGTTTGTGCAGGACGAAGAGCACTGGCGTGAGCATGGCGTCGGCCCGTTGCAGGCGACGATTACGTACGCCCTGCCCGAGATGGACGGCGCGATTGCGCCCGTGGTGCTTGGCGGCATGCGTGGCAGCGAAATCAGCATCGTGCCTGACCGGCTCGCTCGGATGGCCGCACAGGCGCGTGGCTATGTGAAGCTGCGGAAGACGCCGAACCGCGACAAGAAGGTCGCCATCGTCGTCTATAACTACCCGCCGGGACAGGGCAACACCGCGACGGCGGCGCTGCTTGATGTGCCCGCCAGCCTCATCGCGCTGCTCGACCGCATGCGCGCGGCGGGCTACACCGTGGGCGATTTCCCGCGTGACCCGCTGCAGCTTGCGCGTTGTCTCGACGCCACGATCCGCGCCGATGTAGGGGCGGAGCATGCTCCGCCCTTGCCCGCCGAGCATCCATCCTTTGACCAGACCACCGTGGGCCGCGAGGGCTTCAACACCTGGGTGCGCCCGCAGGATCAGGAGCGCATCAACGCTCGTTGGGGCGCGTTCCCTGGCGATCTTGCGCCCGCCGGTCGTGACCGCGTGCGCCTGGGCGGGATGCACATCGGCAACATTTACCTTGGCGTGCAGCCGATGATTGG
>CAIWXH010000281.1 GCA_903916565.1 uncultured Oscillochloris sp.
AAGATACTGCTGGCGAACCCTCGCTAGGAAGGCCGCTGCGGGGTGAGAAGCCCCGCACCGCACGCCGGAATGTCGTATCATCCACGCGGTAGCGTGGCAGTGGGCCGCGTTTGTGCAACGCTTGGAGGTACCCGATGTCGCTCCGTGCACCGCTGTTCTATGTCATCCCTGCGCAAACCGAGCAGATCGCCCATGCCGCCTTTCCCAAGGGCAATCCTTACATGCGGATGCGCGATACGCTGGGTCCCATCTTTACCAACCCAGACTTCGCCCACCTCTTCCCCACGGATGGACAGCCCGCACACGCACCGGCACAACTGGCCCTCATCACCATCATGCAGTTTGCTGAAGGGCTCTCCGATGCGCAAACCGCCGACTCCGTGCGCGGGCGGATCGACTGGAAATACGCCCTGGCCCTGGAGTTGACCGACCCCGGCTTCGACTCCTCGATTTTGAGTGCATTTCGCACCCGGCTCATCGCGGGCAATGCCGAACTGTTGCTGTTTGAGACGATGCTTACCCTGTTTCGGGAACAGGGGTATGTCAAAACCAGAGGGCGGCAGCGCACTGATTCAACGCATATCCTGGCCGCGATTCAGGTTCGCAATCGGCTGGAGAACATCGGGGAGAGTCTCCGGCATGCGCTGAATGTGCTTGCCACCACCGCTCCGGAGTGGCTCACCGCATGGGTGCCTGCGGGATGGTTCGAACGCTACAGCCGACCGTTCGCCGAATACCGCTTGCCCGAAGGGAAGGACAAACGGTATGCCCTCGCGGCACAGATTGGCACCGATGGCCGCGCCTTGCTGACCCGCATCGCCGACCCCAGCGCGCCAACGTGGTTGCGGGCCGTGCCTGCAGTGGAGATCCTCCGTCAGGTGTGGGTGCAGCAGTTCTATGCCGTGAACCCAGCGGAGCCAATGTGCTGGCGCGTGGCGGAGGACTTGCCGCCCGCCCCGCTCCTGATCAGTTCGCCCTACGACCCGGAGGCGCGCTACAGCAAAAAGCGCGAAACGGAGTGGGTCGGCTACAAAGTGCATCTCACCGAAACATGCGATGCGAAGCTGCCCCACCTGATCACGGATGTGTTGACCACGCCGGCGACGACGCCAGACCATGCGGTGATCGGGATCGTGCAGGAGCAGTTGGCCGCACGGGATTTGCTGCCCGGCGAGCACGTGGTCGATGCAGGGTATGTGACCGCCGAACGCCTGGTGGACAGTCAGCAGCAGGCGATTGATCTGGTTGGGCCGACCACCCCCGAGCCTGGGTGGCAAGCCAAAGCAGGCGAGGGGTTTGGCGCGTCGTGTTTTGTGATCGACTGGGAAGCGCAACGGGCTACCTGTCCCCACGGGAAGACGAGTGTAATCTGGAAGGAAACCTCGGACGGTGATAGACACGAGGTGGTTAATATCCGCTTCGCCACCGCCGATTGCCGCGCGTGTCCGGTGCGGTCCAAATGTGTCGCCTCAACGCGATCACGCTCCCTGACAATTCGGGCCCATGACGCCTATGTGGCCTTGCAGACGGCACGGCAACGTCAACATACGGATGGCTTCAAAGCAACCTATCGCACACGGGCGGGGATCGAGGGCACCATCTCCCAGGGCACCCGCATCAGTGATTTGCGCCGCTCGCGGTATGTGGGATTCGTCAAAACCCGACTCTTGCACCTGTTGATTGGGGCGGCGATGAACTTCATGCGCCTCGCGGCGTGGTTAGCCGACGTGCCGCATGCCCAAACGCGCCGCTCAGCGTTTGCCAAATTGGCACCAGTTCCGATGTGAACGTGGCTCTCAGTCGAGGTTCGCCAGCGGTATCTCTAGAAATGGCTCTTGCGTACTTTTGGTGATCCAGGTTCCTCATTTCAGCGTCATATGAGTGAAGCACCGCACGACGATGAAACGAGGAATCAAATGCTTACCGATATTTTGCATGTGATCACGCAGCTTCTTCTCCCAAGCCAGACCG
>CAIWXH010000282.1 GCA_903916565.1 uncultured Oscillochloris sp.
GGGATGGGGGGATGGGGGGATGGGGGGATGGGGGGATGGGGGGATGGGGGGACAGGGGGATGGGGGGACAGGGGGGATGGGGGGATGGGGGGATGGGGCGCAGCATGCTGCGCCCCTACGTCGTGTCGCCGTGTCCCCGTGTCCCCGTGTCCCCGTGTCGCTGTGTCCCCGTGTCCCCGTGTCCCCCGTGTCGCCGTGTCCCCCTGTCCCCGTGTCCCCGTGTCCCCATCCCCCACCGCCCCAGCGCCCCACAAAGCTGGTATCATGGCGACTATGTCTGTCGCTGAACGCAACCCCCTGCTCGAACTTCCACCCGCCGCCCTGGCCCTGGTGGCAGGCGATGCGCGCAAGCGCCTCGTCGCCTACCTGAGCCGCTGGGGCCACCACGCGGCGCTGCTCGCCTCCCTCGACGCTTGGCTCGCCGATCAGCCGACAGGCGTTATGCTACGCGAAGGCCGCGCCCGCGTGCTGGTTGACTTGGGGCGCGGCGACGAGGCGCTGGCGATCCTCGCGCAGATTGACACGGAGCGCCCCGCCAGCTTCACGCGCCGCCAACTGCGCGCCCGTGCGCTGCTTGCGGCCCGCCGCTTCGCCGAACACGACTTGGCCCTCGACGCCATGGCCGAGGATGCGGAGCATCTGGTCTTCGCCTGGCTTCAGCGCGGCGATGCGCTGCGCGTCCGGGGCAGCCACGAGGAGGCCGCCGCCGCCTACGCGCAGGCCGCCGAGCTTGACCCCGCCGCGCTGGCCCCGGTGCGTCGTCTCGCCGCGCTGGCGCTTGAGCAGGGCGACCCCGAGGCGGCACGCGGCCACATTGACGCGCTGATGCTCCGCCCGAACTACACCCCTGGCGTCGCCGACTTGCAAATCTTGCTGCGCGCCGCCGAGCTTGCCGGTGACGCCGAGGCCGTGCCCGCCCTCAGCGCCCAACTGGCCGCGCACGAGATGGCTGACCGCACGGCCATCGCCGCCGGGCTTGGCCTTGGCGCCGCCGCCACGCCGGGGCGTCTGCACGATGCCCCGAGCGAGCAGCCCGCCCCGCTGCTGCCCGAGGAGGCTTACGCGGTGCTGCGCGACATCTTCGGCCTGAGCGACTTTCGCCCCAACCAGGCCCGCGTCATTCATAGCGTTTTGTCTGGCGCACCCACCCTCGCGGTGATGCCCACAGGGGCGGGTAAATCGCTGACCTACCAGCTCCCGGCGCTGCTGCTGGCCCAGGCCACCGTGGTGGTCAGCCCGCTGATTGCCCTGATGAAAGACCAACTCGACGGGCTGCCCGCCCAGGCCCGCCCCTACGCGACCCTGATCAACTCGTCGCTGAGTGCCGCCGAGCTGGGGGCGCGGCTACGCGGCGTGGCCGCTGGGCAGTACCGGCTGGTCTACATCGCCCCCGAGCGCCTGCGCCAGCGCGCTTTTTTGCACGCCCTCAAGCGCTGCGGCGTCGCCCGCTTTGTGGTGGATGAGGTGCACTGCCTGAGCCTCTGGGGCATGAGTTTTCGCCCCGACTATCTGTTTATTGGGCGGGCGCTCGATGAACTGGGCCGCCCGCCGGTACTCGCGCTCACCGCCACCGCCTCGCGGGGCACCCAGGAGGAGATCCGGGCCGCGCTGGGCGAGTGCGAGACGGTGGTCGCCTCGGTCTTTCGCCCCAACCTCTACTTTCAGGTGCTACGGGCCGGTAACCGCGACGAAAAGCTTGAGGCGCTGATTGAGCATTGTCGGCGCATCGCGGGGCCGATCATCGTCTACGCCCGCGCCCGTCAGACCTGCGAAGAACTGGCGGAGGCGCTGCGCCACGCCGGGGTTGTCGCCGACCATTATCACGCCCAGGTGTCCGACCGCGCCGCCGCGCAAGAGCGCTTTATGGCGGGTGAGACGCGGGTGCTGGTGGCGACGGTAGCCTTTGGTATGGGCATTGATAAGCCCGACATCCGCGCCATTATCCACTACAATCTGCCCCAATCGGTCGAGGCGTATTACCAGGAGGCTGGCCGCGCCGGGCGCGACGGGCGCCCCGCCACCTGCGTCCTGCTCTACGCCGCCAGCGACAAGGGCCGCCTGACCACCTGGCTTGAGGCGGAGACGATCACCCGCGACGATCTGCGTGAGCTGTATAAGGCGGTGCGCCGCCTGATGCGCGGCACCTTCGACGTGGTGGATGTCGCCCGCCTGCAGCGGGCGCTGCCCGGCGACGACGACACGCTGGTGCGCGTCGGCCTCAGTATGCTGGAGCGGGTCGGCCTGCTGCGCCGTCACTTCGACACCCCCGAGACGGCCAGCCTGACCCTGACGGGCGCGCCGCCGCCTGACGATCTGGCGGCCCAAGTGGCGGCGCTGGCCGGTCTCACCACGGGCGTGCCGCTGGAGGTGGATCTGCTGCTGCTGGCCGAACAGGCGCAGCTCAGCCCCGCCGAGATTGAGGGGCGGCTGCTTGAGTGGCACGACGCGGGCTACCTGCGCCTGCGGGGCGGCCCGCGCCAGCCGCTGCTTGAACTGCTGCCCGCGCCCGCCGAGGTGGGCGAGCGCATTGATACGCTGCTGCGCGACTACCGCGAGCGGCAGGAGCAGCGCATCGAGGCGATGGGCGCGTACGCCCGCGCCGCCGAGTGTCGCCACCGGGCGCTGGCGGCGCACTTTGGGCAGCGCCTGGCCCCCTGTCGCACCGGCTGCGACATCTGCGCGCCCCAGGCCCGCGCAGGGGTGCCGATTGCCCGCACGGGCCGCGCCGCACCCCAGGCGCTGCCGCCCCGCGACAACGATCCGCGCAGCGATGTGCGGCGGCTGCTCGACGGGCTGGACAACCTGCCCTTTGCGATGGGGCGCAGCGGCCTCGCAAAGGCGCTGAAGGGTGCGGCTGCCAGCACAATTACGCCAGAGCGTCTGCCTGAGCATGGGGCGCTGCGCCACCTGACCCTCAGCGCTATCGAGCATCTGGTCGAGCGCCTGATTGACGAGGGCTACGTCGAGCGTGACGAGCGCGACAAGTACCGTCTGCTGCGCCTGAGCCTGACGGGAAAGCAGGCCCGCGACGACCCCGCGTTGCTGCCTGAGTGGGCGTAGGCGTTTACCCGCCAACTTGCCCCAAAAAACGGCAGCCACCTCGACGGAAATGTGTGGCCGATTTTTTACCACGAAGCGCACGAAGTTCACGAAGGCCGAACCGCCTGAGTCCACTGCGTGCGATCTTGGCAATCGGGTGCTTGGGCCAACTCGGGCCACCGTCGGACGGATCGAGCTTCAAATGGTACGTCTGGTTCACGGGTGGCTCCTGAGCGGTAAACCTTCGTAGGTTACCGCTCAGGACAGCCGCTGTGGTTTAGCGCTTCAAACAAGCCCTAGTACCGCTTCCTGAACGTTCCTGTAAGGGCGGTGATTCTCGTAAGTCACAGCGCAGCAGCAAGCGGTTCGGCCTTCGTGGGCTTCGTGCGCTTCGTGGTAAAAACCTGCCACGCATTTCCGCCGACGTGTACTAGGTATCCGAGGGCTTGTGAAAAGGCGTGTTCGGGGCCGCGCCGGTATTGTCACGGGTGTTTTTCTGCACCGTGACCGCCGCGAACAGACCAAGGATGAAGGCCATACCGTAAAACCCCTTCTCACTCAGGGTGAGCGAGGCGTTCCACAGACCAATTGCCAGCAGCAACAAGGTCAAAATCACCGATGTCCATGCCAGACCAAAATAAAGCGCCGTGACGGCGATGCCTTCCTGGCGGTCACGCACGCTCTTCTGGACAGAGATCGCCGCAAACAGGCCGTACATCAACACGGTAAAATAATACCCCTTCTCGCTCAGGGGCATCGTCGCATTCCATAGCCCGATGTTGTAGGCTCCGATGCCGGCGAAAAGCGCGGCCCACGAGGCCAAGATAAAGGCGTTGGACGGTCTGCTTGTTCCTACACTCACAGGCGGTACTTCCAGTCTGTTGCTAAAGGTGACGGCAAACGCGCGCGAAACGTCGCATACCTCAGCGCTGATCGTAGCCTCGCCTCACGAACGCCTCCCTAGTTTACCTTGAAGTTTTAGGCTTCGTCAACCTGTACACACTGGCGATCAGGGCTGAGGCACCGGCGCCGTTTGCCCCTCACCCCCGGCCCCTCTCCCTCACGGGGAGAGGGGAGATTCTGCATCAGGAAACGTTCGGCTCCCCCTCTCCCGCTCAGGGAGAGGGGGCAGGGGGGGTGAGGGCTGGCGCGGCAATGAAGCGGTTGCAACCGCCATGTGCCCGACGCCGCCCCCCAAGGCAACCGCAGCAAGCCCTGTGCTATAATCGCCCGAGACGACAGGAAGTGGAAACACACGCCATGCAGCGACTTGAGGCCCGCACGGGACAGTTGGGCCTAGTAGGGGGCGTCCGGCAAGCGCAGAGTAACCAGGTGACGGTGGTCGAGCCAGCCACACCTTTCGCCCCCGAGGCCCGCAAGGGGCGGCTCTACCTCGTGACCGAGGCGAACGCGGATGCGCCGAAGGCGGTTGCCGCCTGCCAACTCGTGGCCCGTGCGGCCAAGCACGCCTTCTACGAAGATACCTCCTTCAGCATTACGGCGGCCCTGCGGGTGGCGATCAGGGCGGCGAACAAAGCGCTCTACGAGCAAAACTTCAACCTTGCGGCACCGCAACGCGCCTACGTGGGCCTCACGTGTGCCGTGCTACGCGACGGCGACCTGTTTGTCGCCCAGGTGCAGCCCGCCCAAGCCTACGTACTCAGCGCGGGTCGCGTGCGGGCGATGCCTGCCCACCCCTCGTGGGATCCGGCCCATGTCAGCGCGGCCCCCTTCGAGCGGGCCGGTGCGCTTGGGGTGAGCCTCTTCATCGAGCCGGAGATGTACCGCTGTACGCTGGCCGCTGGCGACGGCGCGCTGCTGTGTACCAGCAACTTCGCGCATCTGCTTGGCCGCGCCGAGATCGACGCCGCGCTGCGGCAGGGCGAGCCGACACCCGCGCTTGAGCGGCTTCAGCAGGTTGCGGAGGCTAATGGCCTTGGTGATGCCCACGCCCTAGCGCTCACCATTGTGGCGATCCACCGCCCCACCGCCCGCGAGGTGCTGGTCGGCCCGGCCCCCGCTGAGGGGCGCGGGCGGCTGGCCGTGCGCGCAATCGGCGGCTGGCTTACGGGTCGGGCCAGCGAGGTCGCGCAGTTGATGGGCCGCCGCCCGCGCCGCACCCCGCTCCGCAAAAACGTGTCCCGGCCAGATCCGCTCCATACTTTGCCCCAGGACCCGGGCCTCTCGGCGACGCCCATCCCGCGCCCGACGCCACTTGAGCTAGGTGAAAGCATGGGCGAGCGCTACGAGCGCATCAGTCACACGCCCCCCGACTTGGCCCCCCTGCGCGTCGAAAATCTGCCACCCTCGGCCTTCCTCGGTGAAGACACGGCCCCAAGCCAGGGTAGCCGCCGCTTCGACCTGAGCGACCCAGAACTCAAGACGCCCGCACGGCCCTATCGCGCCCGCTACGAGGCCCGCCCGCTGGTCGATCTCCGCTGGAACGAGCGCTTGGCCCTACCCTTTCGGCTGCTTGCCCTTGCGCTTGAGGATTGGTGGCGCACCCGCCAGGAGCACCGGTCGGCGCGCCAACCCCCACGCCCGATGATGCGCGGCCAGGGCCTTTCGTATCGCCGCACGAGGCCGCCCTTCCCGTGGGCGCTGCTGACGGGCATGATCCTGGTCGTGGGCGCACTCATCTTCTATGGCATGAGCCTCACCCAGCAGAACGACCAGCAGCTTGTCAGCGAATACTTTACCGCCGCCGAAGGCCGCCTCGCCGCCGTGCGTGGAACCCCCGACGAGACCAGCGCCCTCGCGGCCCTCGATCTGGCCCGCCAGGCGATTGATGAAGTCCGGGCCAGCCCGCTGGTCACCACGACCAGCCCGACCCTCTGGTTACGCTTTCAGGAGCTTCAGCGCGAGTATGAGCGGGCGTTGGCCGCCGTGCAGCGCCTCACCTTTTTTGATAATCCGGTTGTGCTGACGCGCCACCCGCTGCCGACGGGCCAGTTTAGCAGCGTGGTGGTGCCCCCGCCCCTGTCCAACATCACCGACACCGTCGTCCTCGAAGATCTGCGCTACATCTACGCCCTTGACGGTGACGCCCAGAACGCGCGCATTTATCGCATCCCGCGTAACGGTGGCCCCCCGCAACCATATCTAAGCCCCGGCCAGACCGTTGGCACCGTTGTGATTGGCCCAATCCGAGCCGCCATCTGGCGTGCCGATCAGGTGGTGGCGATTGACGAGGCTAGCAGCGGCTTCGGCTACTACTTTCGCACCGGCAGCACCTGGAACTACTCGAAGCTTGGTGCCAGTGAGATCTGGAGCCTCCATGAGCGCCTCGATGTCGAAGAGTACGGCGGCAATCTCTACATCTGGGGCGCCCAGCCCAACGAGGTGCTGCGCTTCCGCTCGGGCAGCTACGGCGACACCCCCGACTACTGGCTCGACCCGGCCAGCCTCCAGAGCCTTGATCTGAGTACCGTGGTCGATATGGGTGTGGACGGCAGCATCTATCTGTTGCGCGCCAACGGCAACGTGATGGTCTTTAGCCAGGGTCAGTTAGTGGGCGAGATCAAGCCCGAGACGATTGCGCCGCCGATCACCGCCGTGACCCGCTTCTTCGTCACCGGCAACTCGCCTGCGGACGGTACCTTCTTCCTGGTCGATGCGCTGAACGAGCGTATTATTCAGATGGACAAACTCACGGGCAAAGTGGTTCAGCAGATGAAGGTTCGCCCCGACAGCGCGGTGCAACTCAACCAACTGGCGGGGATCTTCGTTGATAGTAGCAGCGGTCGTCCGATCCTCTATCTCATCAACGCGGGCGAGATCATCCGTACCGAGTTGCCCGCACCGCCACGCCCGTTCCGCGAGGCCACCCCTGGCCCCACGCCGCTGCCCAGCGTCACACCGGTACTCAGCCCAACGCCACCGCCCGGCCCAACCCCACCGCCCGGCCCAACCCGCACGCCATGACGCACCGTCTGATCTTGGCCCTCTTTGCCGTGCTGCTCCTCGCCGCCTGTAGCGCTGTGCCTCCGCCGCAGGAGTTGGCGGGTGCCGGTGGGCCAAGCCCGCAGGCGATTGTCGAGAGCTTCCTTGAGGATCTGAACCGCGCACTTGCCGACCCCAATCTAGCCAAGCCGGAAACCCGTCAGGTCTGGGCCGAGCGTCTGGCGGGCCATTTTGCCCCCAGCGAGCGGGCCGACCAGCGGGCGGCGCTGGCCGTGATGCTCGACGGCTTTGCGACCAGCATCGCGAACCCCATCAGCGGCAGCAAGGCCAGCCTCCAAATCGCCTATAGCGGCACCGAGTTGATCGAGCAGCAGGACGAGCGCGCCCTCGTGCGCGTCGTTGACGGCGTGTTCACCCTGCGCTTTTTCGACGACCAAGGCGAGATGCTGCGCGAGCGTACCGGCGGCCTCACCGGGGTACTCGGGCAGGCCAATGGTGGCCTGCCGACCCTCCAGGTCGCAGGCAGTTGGTTTATGACCGAAGGGTGAGTCATAAACCTCGCCGTGGCGAGTCATTTGTTAAACCGTTTCGGCACCCGCAGGGCTTGCTGCTGCGCTCAGGCTAAAACCTGAAACTCGGCACCTGAGACCTTGGCTTCGCACAGTATCCTTTCCCTACCCCTTGCGGTACACATGGCAGAGCGCCGGGTGTACCGCAAGGGGCGAAACATGATCTCCAAAGTCCATAGCTGCGCCGTCATCGGCCTGGATGGCGTGCTGGTCGAGGTTGAGGTTGATATCGCGCAGGGGCTGCCCACGTTCACCGTGGTCGGCCTGGGCGATGCGGCGGTGCAAGAGAGCCGCGAGCGCGTACGGGCCGCTATTCGCAACTCGGGCCTGAGCTTTCCCTTCAAGCGGCTGACCGTCAACTTGGCGCCCGCCGATATGCGGAAGGCTGGCCCGGCCTACGATCTGCCCATCGCCATCGGGCTGCTTGTCGCCTCCGAGCAAGTTACAGGTGACACCGCAAGCGCTGCCTTTATCGGCGAGCTGGGGCTTGACGGCAGTCTGCGGCACACCGACGGGGTGCTGCCCATGGCCGCCATCGCCCGCGCCCGTGGCGTGGCAACGGTCTACGTGCCCGCCGAGGATGCCGCCGAGGCGGCCCTGGTGTCGGGCCTCATCGTCGTGCCGGTGCCCTCGCTCGCCGAGTTGGCGGCTCATATCACCGGCGAGCGCCCGCTGGCACCGTATACGCCTAGACTGACACCCGACAGCGCGGAGCCGCCCTTCCCGGTGGATTTTCAGGACATTAAGGGGCAAGAGCACGTCAAACGTGCCTTGGAGGTTGCGGCGGCTGGTGGACATAATGTTTCACTGAACGGCACCCCCGGCTCGGGCAAGACGATGATGGCGCGGGCCTTGCTCTCGGTGCTGCCGCCCCTGGGCCTGGACGAAGCCCTAGAGGTGACTAAAATCTACAGCGTGTGCGGCAAGCTCCCGAAGGAGACGCCGCTGGTGCGGCGGCGGCCCTTCTGTGCGCCGCACCACACCACCTCGCTGGCGGGCCTTGTCGGCGGCGGGGCGGGTCGCGCGCGGCCCGGCATGGTCAGCATGGCCCACCGGGGCGTCCTCTTCCTCGACGAGCTGCCCGAGTTTGGGGCCAAGCTTGAAGTGCTGCGACAGCCGCTTGAGGATCGGATCGTGACCCTCAGTCGCGCGACCGCCAGCGTGACCTACCCGGCGGCCTTTATGCTTGTGGCGGCGCAAAACCCGTGCCCGTGCGGCTGGCACGGCGACCCTGAGCGTGCGTGTACGTGCAGCCCGGCCCTGGTGACGCGCTACCAGAAGCGGGTCTCGGGGCCGCTGCTCGACCGCATCGACATCCACGTCGAGGTGCCCCGCGTGAACTACGAGAAGCTCAGCTCAGACCGCCTAGGCGAACCGTCGGCGGCAATTCGCGCCAGAGTGACGGCAGCGCGTGAGCGGCAGCGGGTGCGCTTCGCTGGACAGCGGCGGGGCAGCATCAACGCCGACCTGGGGCCAGCCGAGATCCGTGTCCACTGTCAACTTGATGGGGCCGGACAGGCGCTGATGAAGGCCGCCGTTCGCCAGCTCAACCTCTCGGCCCGTGGCTACCATCGCGTCCTCAAGCTTGCCCGCACCATCGCCGACTTGGCTGGTGCCGAGATGATCGGGCCAGCGCATCTGGCCGAGGCCATTCAGTATCGGCCACGCCGCGTGGAGTAAATGCAGTGGCACGGTCACATGGCCGACATCAGCGCCAACCCGACCCGCTGGAACCCCTGAAAGGCTTGATTATGTCTAACGATCCCTTCCCGCTCCCGTTGCCATCAGGCCCGTGTCCGCCCGCCGACAACCCCGAGGCCATTCTCCTCTGGCTCTACTGGAAACACCTGCGGGCCGGTCGGATCGCGAAGCGGCACGAATACGCCGACCCGTTCTGGCGCCGGATTGACCAGAAGCGCCGCGACCGGCAGCGCCTCGCCGTAAGCCTACAGAGCGACCCCGTGTGGGAGCCGCGTGTACACCAGTTGGCCGCCACCTTTGGTCTCGACTTAGCCGACATGAGTCAAGACGAGCAGATCGAGGCCGTGACTGGTGCCCTGGTGCCGATGCGCTTCCACATTAGCGGCGAGCTTGAACTCTTGGGCGAATGCGAGCGAGCGGGCGAGGTGCTGGTGGCACCGTATTGAGCAGGTGTGCGGGCGCGCAGTAGCCTCGTAAGTACGCATGGCGGTTGCAACGTCGTGCTGCGGCCCCACGCCCGGTGGCTGAAGGATGCGGTTGGCGAATCTGGGAGCGCGGGCCTCTGGCCCGCATGCAGGCGGGACGCCTGCGCTCCCAGCAAGGTGCAACACACGATTCGCCAACCGCATCCTGAAGCCACGGGCTAGTACTCTGCGAAGCCCGCTGAAGCGGGTTGCCGAGCCTGCGAAGGCAGGCTTCGCCAACCAAGAGCCGGGGACTTCAGCCCCCCGGCGGGCGACGTTGCAACCGCCATGCGTAAGTACGCAGACAGCTTGACAGCGTCGTTGGCAGCGATACAATATAGCCATCAATATGGCTATAAGGAGGCTGCGATGGTCAAGCGCTACTCGATTGCCGAAGCCCGCCATAATCTCGCAGCAATCGTACACGCCCTAGAAGAGCAGCCGGTGATCGAACTGACGCGGCGTGGTGAGCCGGTTGCGATCCTGCTATCGCTCGATAGCTACCAACGACTGCTGCCCGGATGCGGCGGATTCTGGGCGGCGTACACCGCTTTCCGCGCTACGTTCGAGGCGAGTCAGCTCGATACCGAGGCAGATGTTTTTGGGAATGTGCGTGACCAGACACCTGGCCGTGAGGTAGCGTTGTGACAACGCGCTACCTTCTGGATACGAATGTCATCTCCGAGCCGCTGCGCCCACATCCGCATCAGGGTGTGCTGGTACGTCTACAGCAACACTATCCCAACATCGCTATCGCCAGCATCGTCTGGCACGAGTTGGTCTACGGTGCCGCACGGCTCGCACCCTCGGCCCGACGCACGGCCATCGAGTCCTACCTGCATCAGGTGGTCGCGCCGAC
>CAIWXH010000283.1 GCA_903916565.1 uncultured Oscillochloris sp.
GCCTAGCCCGGCCCGCCGGGGGCGCTGACGGCGCGTCACCGTGGGACGGGTAGATCGTAGACGCAACGAGTCAGCCTGCACACAGCAGGCGACGGGCGCGTTGAACAGCGGGCTTGCCTAGGCTGAAAAAAGGGTGCGTGAGGCGGAGCGACGTATGCTTCCAGCCACACCGCCGCTGGTCACGGATGCGACCATGTTCGGCACAGAGCTGGCGTCACTGAGGATGTCTTGGGGCGTCGGGGGCACTGAGGATGCGCTGGGGCAGTGTCAGGCACTGAGGATGTGCTGGGGCAGTGGCGGGCACTGAGGATGCGCTGGGGCAGTGGCGGGCACTGAGGATGCGCTGGGGCAGTGGGAGAATTCAAGCTGAGTATAGGCGGTAGACCATCCAATGTCCAGTGAAAAAATAGTCACTTCTATCGGCGCTTCACCATGCACAATAGCACCACATGGGCTGTCTGGCCGAACGATAGGCCGCTGTGATGGAGAATCGCGATGCACCGCTTTGCAACCTGCTGTATGCACCGAGGCGCACTGGGTAGCGTTCTGCCAACACTTGCCCAAGTGATATTAGATCCACAAAGCACTATTAATAATTTTTCATCTCGCCGGAGGCGCAAGCGGTGCAGCGCGCCCCGGTTCGCCACAGCAAAAGCCCCCGCGCTCACAAGGAGTGCGGGGGCTTTGGGGGTCTATCGGGCGCGGGGGCTTACTTCTTGCCGTCTGGCGAGGCCGTCTTGACGACAAACTGGCTAAACTGGCTCTGGGCCTCAACCGCCTTCTGGGCCGCATCCTGCCACGAGGCCAGGATCTTCTGGGCCTGGGTCGGGTCCCACGTCGTCGCCAGCGTGCTCGGATCGGCCTTCTTCAGCATATCAAACCAGTTGTCCGAGAAGCGCACCTGAGTCTCGGTCAGGGTGCGGGTCATGTCGAGCATCTGGCGCGTCCATTCAACGGCGTTCGCGGGCACGCCGGGCAGGGCGGGCAGGCCGGGCATGCCCGGTACGCCAGGGATGCCGGGGATGCTGGAGATGTTCGGCACGTTGACCGACGAGACGGCCACGCTCTCCGCCCAGAGGCGGGTCAGCTCAAGCTGCTGCTCAAGGGCGTATTTGACCGTGCCGCGCCATGTGTCAACGGTCTTCTGCCAAGCCTCGGGGCTGGGCGAGGCCGAAACGACCTGTGATGAGGAGACCCAGCTCTCCCAGACCTTCTGCTGCGTGCTGGTGAAGGTCTTGAGCATATCATTTGCCTGCTTGGTCCAGTCCATTACCAATCCTCCTTGTATCGGGCCATCGGGTACGTCCCTACGGATACCTTTATTCACGCTTGTGCGTATAGCCTGAGCGTACCAGGAATGGTTACAGATGAGTTACGTCTTAACTGAGAATTTCGTGATTTAGGCTCGGCGCAGCCCATCGCACTACCGCGTCCTCATGAGCGTGCGCCATGTCAGGCGGCTCGGCTAGCACCTTGGTGGCGGTCAAGGCCCCAAGCCCCACCACGCTACCCAGCAAGCAGTCAGCGGTCAGGTTGGCCAAATCAATGCCCACCACGTCCATAGGAATGCTCCTCAGTTCACGAGTTTGAATGACGCTGCGTGTTCAGGGCCAACCTTGTACGTGTGTCCAGGCGCGGCGCCGGCGAACGCTGGTACCCAGCCGCAGCGAACACGCGAGCTGGCACCTTCCCGCCTGGCGCTCCCACGGTCGCGTGAACATGCGGGGGCTTTCACGGGATCGGACGCAGCTGCCCACTCTCTATGAGGGAGCGGGGCCGGGACGCGGGGCAAACAGCGATGTTGCCACCGCCCTGGCGGGCCACCAGGGCTGATGCGAAGTCGCCTTTTACCCCTCACCCCCTGCCCCTCTCCCTCACGGGGAGAGGGGAGATTCCGCAGCAGGATGGGTTCGGCTCCCCCTCTCCCGTTCAGGGAGAGGGGGCTGGGGGGTGAGGGCTGGCGCGGCAACCAGACTTTGCATCAGCCCTAGGCGGGCCGCCCGCCACATGGGACTGAGCCGCCGTCTTGTGGTAGCATTCCTACAGGCGTGCCGTACGCGCCTCCCCGGTGCCTAAACTACGCCGGTCGGCTATTGGTGGGGGTTACCCGATGGTTGTTGTTTTGGCCGGCGGCGTGGGTGCCGCGAAGTTCATCGAAGGTGTCGTCCAAGTCGTTCCACCCGCAAGCCTCACCGCTATCGTCAACACGGGCGACGACTTTACGCTGCACGGCCTGACGATCTCGCCGGATCTCGATATTGTCACCTGCACGCTGGCCGACCTGATCGACCGCCAGCAGGGCTGGGGTATCGCAGGCGACACGACCAACTGTATGGAGTGGTTGGCTCGTCTCGGTGGGCCAAGTTGGTTCAAGCTGGGTGACCGCGACTTGGCGATCCATATTCGGCGCACTGCGCTGCTGCGGGACGGCCACACGCTCAGTCAGGTCGCCGACAGCTTCCGCCAGACGTTCGGCGTGGCGGTGCGGATTCTGCCGATGAGCGATGATCCTGCACCGACGCACATTTTCACCAGCGACGGCGAGCTGCACTTCGAGGAGTATTTCGTCCAGCGTGGCGCCCAGCCCGAGGTGCGCGGCGTGCGCCTGCACGCCGCTGGTCTGGCCCGCCCCGCCCCTGGCGTCATCGCGGCGCTTGCCTCCGCCGAGGTTGTGCTGGTCGCCCCGAGCAACCCGATTGTAAGCGTCGGCCCGATCCTCGCCCTGCCCGGCGTGCGTGAGGCGCTGCGCGCCACTCGCGCCCCAGTGGTGGCCGTCAGCCCTATTGTCGGCGGCGCGGCACTGAAGGGGCCAGCGGCGCCGCTGATGCACGCCACCGGCCACGAGGTTTCGGCCCTGGGTGTCGCCCGCGCCTACGCCGACATCCTCGACGGCATCGTCATTGACCTGGTTGACGCCGCCCTGGCCCCCGCTATCGAGGCGCTGGGGCTGCGGGTCGCGGTCACCGATACGATTATGCGCGGCCCGGTCGAGAAGGCCCATCTGGCGACCACCGCGCTGGCCTTGGCGCTGGGCGGCTCTTAGACAAGGTTTCAGGGGCCAGGTGTCAGGTGTCAGCCCGAACGCATCGGCAAGTCCTGCGCGTGTCCAAACGGTAAAGCATCCACGAACCTTGTCCCTTAAACGTCGCAACAGCGTTACCGTGCTGGTGCTTGCAGCGCTTGTTGATACGCTCGGCCTGAACCCTGACACCTGAACCCTGACACCTGAACCCTGACACCTGAACCCTGACACCTTGTCGTACGGGCAGCACACGAGACACCCAGATGATCGTTCACGCCATTGTGCCCATGAAGTCGCTTGAGCGGGCCAAGAGCCGCCTCGCTGGGATCTTGACGCCCGCCGAGCGCCGGGCGCTGGTGATCGAGATGCTCGCCCGCGTGATCCACACGCTGCGTGACCCCGCCGCGCATGTGGCCGCCATCTGGCTCATCAGCGCCGACGCCGTGGCCCTGCAACTTGGCGCGGCTTGGGGCGCACGGCCCTTGCGCGAGCCTGGCGGCGATCTCAACGCGGCCCTGGAGCAGGCCCGTCGCGCTGCGGTCGCCGCTGGGGCCGAGGCCATGCTCGTCGTCCCCGGCGATGTGCCCCTGATTACCCCCGCTGATGTTCGCACGCTGGTGACCTTTTTGGCGCACGGCGCCGATCTGGCGCTGGCCCCCGATGCCGCTGGTCACGGCACCAACGCCCTGAGCCTGCGTCGCGCCGCCGCTATTCCCTTTCGCTTTGGTCACGAGAGCGCCGCCCGCCATCTGGCCGAGGCCGCCGCCCGTGGCCTTCACGCCCGTCGTTACAGCTCGCCAACTATCGCGCTCGATGTTGACGACCCAATGGGCCTCGCCCGCTACCGCGCCCTGGTGCCGCTGCCCGTCGTGCGCGCCGTAGGGTGAGCTTCAGGGGTCAGGGGTCAGGGGCTAGACTGAGCGCATCAGAGCGCCTTGCGTATGCCGAAGCTGTCAAGTATCCGCGAACCTTGTCTACGGTTTGTAGTATGGGCTTTAGCCCATTGCGATGGCCTATACGCGGCTGAAGCCGCTACTACGAACGTCGCAAACTGTAAAGCTGTTGCGAACCTTGCCAAAGCTGTGAAGTCTCTGCGAACCGAACCAAAGTCGCATTCACGAAACGAGGTCCCTATGCTCCACCAGCGCCCGCGCCGTCACGCTCCGCTCGCTCGCCTCGTCGCCCTCAGCCTGTGCGTTGGCGGCCTCGCCCTGCTGGCCGAAGGCGTGCGCGCTGCGCCAGCCCGCCAGGTTGCTGAGACGCCGACCACCACCAGTGCGCCCACCGAGCCGCCCAGCGCCACCGGCACCACGGTGCCCACCGCCACGCCCAGCGCCACCGCCACCACGGCGCCCACCGCCACGCCCAGCGCCACCGGCACTAGTGCGCCCACCGCCACGCCCAGCGCCACCGCCACCACGGTGCCCACCGCCACGCCCAGCGCCACCGGCACTAGTGCGCCCACCGCCACGGCGACACCGCTGGCTGCCCCTGCGCTCGCCCCCGGCGCAGCCGTGATCGCGCCCGCCCAGGCGGTGAGCCTAGACATCAGCAAGACCCTGGTGGGCAGCGATGTGGTGCAGGTCGGCCAGTACCTCACCTTCACCATTCAAATCACGAACACGGGTGCCGTCACCGTCACCAAACTGCCTTTGGTCGATGAATACCAGACCACCATTCTGGAACCCGCCGCGACTGGCACCGTGCCCCCGCCCACCAGCAGCGCCCCCGGCGTGCTGCGCTGGGCCAACCTCGCCGACACGTTCGGCGACCTCGCCCCAGGCCGCAGCATCACCGTCACCGCCATCTTCCGCGCCCTCCGCATTGACAACGAAGTGATCAACCGGGCCAGGATCGAGACCAGTCTCGGCTCGGGCGGCAGCGGCGGCGCCCCCATCGAGGACGCGGCGGGCGGAACCATCAAGGGCGGTCAAGTGATTGTCGAGAAGGCGCTCATCGAGAGCTTTCTCAACCTTGATACGCCCGTGATCAGCTTCACGCTTTCGCTGCGTAACGCCGGTTTCACCGATATTGTTGAGGCACCGCTGGTTGACACGTATCGCGCCGACGTGCTGCGCTTCATCAGCGCGAGCGTGCCCCCCGACGCCCACAATCCCGCCACCGGCGAGCTGCGCTGGAACAATCTGCTCGCCAACCTCGGGGTCGCCCGCCTAAAACCCCAGGAAACCGTCAGCTTCACGACGGTCTACAGTGTCACCGGGGCGATTAATGACGCGGTGGCGAACAGCGCCGACGTGGTGGCGGTCAAGGACGAGTTCGGCAATCAGGTTGCCTCGCCCCGCCGCGCCGAGGTGCGAATCCGGGTCAGTGGCCCCGGTGCCGAGGCCACCGCGACGCCTACCGCGACGCCCACCGACACCCCTGCGGTGGAGCGCGGCCCCAGAGACACGCCAACGCCGGTTGCCACGGTCGCCGCCACGGTTGAAGTTGTACCCACCGCCGCCGCCGCCACGGTTGAAGTGGGGACCAGCACCGCCGTCGCCGGTACACCGTTAGCGGCATCCGCGCCGAGCGTTGCGGCCACGCCCGCCGCCGCGCCAACCGGCACAGCGGTTGCGCCTGCGGGCGGTGGCGGCGCTTCCACGGCACCGACTACGCTGCCCGCGACGGGCGCCGCCGAAACCCCAAGTGCCCCGTGGCCCCTGGCGCTCCTCGCCATCGCCGCCGGGCTGGCGCTCCACGGGGTCAATCGGCGGAGGACGCGCTGATGCACATCGCCAGAAATGCGCCGCAGGTTTTTTACCACGAAGGCCACGAAGGCCGAACGGCTGCCGATTGGGCGTCATGCCCAGCGCGCACAACCGTGCCCAATAGGAAATCCCAGCAAGCCGTCCTCCGCGCTGCGCTCGTGGCGCTCTGTGCGCTGCTGGCGCTCACGCTTCAGACGGCGCACGGTGAGCCGAGCGCGCCAGGTTTGGCGCAGGCCAGCTTTCGCACCTTCCTGCCCATCGTGAGTCTGCCCGCCGGGCCACCGGCGACCATCCGCTTTGGCACTGAGATTGTCGGCGGTCAGCTCATCGGCGTGGCGACCAGCTTCACCTTCGGGCGCACCGCGCTCTATTACGACGTAAGCGTGGAGGGCGGCGCGGGTCTGCCCTACCGGGAGGAATGGAGTCTCAACGGGCAGCGTCGCCCTGAGCTTGATCGCGCCGGGACGCTGCCGCCCACCAGCGGAGTCTACGCCAGCGGCATCGCGCTCAGCACCTCGGCGCTGCTGCCGCGTGGCGTCTACCAACTGCGGCTCTTCGTCGGTGACTTGCCCTCCGGCGTGGGGCAGGCGACGATTCAGTAAGACAAGGTTTCAGGTGTCGGGTTTCAGGTTTCAGGCCGAGCGCAGCAGGAAGCGCTGCGCGAGTCCAAACGGTAAAGCATCCGCGAACCTTGTCTAAGCGGCAGAATGCGGTGGAATCAAAGACCTGTCAGGTGCCGCACCTGACAGGTCTAGGGGGTTCCCGGCGCTACTGGCTCAGGGCACGCACCGCCTTGAGGCTCGCCTTCGCATCGAACAGGGGCGCATACTCAAGGCCCACATAGCCCCGATAGTTCAGCTCGCGCAGCACCCCAAAGAGATGTTCGTAGTTAATCTCGCCAGTGCCGGGTTCGTGGCGACCGGGCACATCGGCCACCTGGAGATGGCCGATCAGATCCAGATGATCGGTGATCCGCTGGGTCAGATTGCCCTCGCTAAGCTGCTGGTGGTACACATCAAAGCAGAGCTTGACGTGTGGGCTGCCCACCTCGCGCACGATGGCGAAGCCCTCATCAGAGGAGGAGAGGAAGGTGCCGGGGTGATCAAGCTGGTTCAGCGGTTCAAGCACCAGACACGTATCGGCGTCAGCAGCCGTCTCGGCGGCCTCGTGCAACAGCGCGACTAGATGGCGGCGCTGCTCGTCACGGGGCACATTCGGTAGCGCCGGGCCGCTGGTGACAACCAGATTGGCGCACGAAAGATCGAAGGCCAGCGAGGCGGCGCGGGTGATGTCGCTCAGGAACTGCTGGCGCTGCGCCGGGTCAACCAGCGAGGCCGTGCTGCCCGTGAAGGCGCTCACCTCAAGCCGCAGCGCCAACTTGAGCGCCAGGGCGATATTCATATCCTTGCCCTGGCGCGACCAGAACTCAAAGGCGGGGAAGCCCAAGTCGGCCACGTACTCCAGGCGCTGCTCGAACGGTTTATCAGTGAACATCGTCTCGACGCAGACGGAAAAGCGGAGCGGGGGCAGTGTTGCCATAGAGCACCCTTGCTATAGCTCTGAGGAAGGTTGATTCCCCGCAGACTCATCGGGGGCAAACCTGCTGAGGAGGACGGCGACAGCGGTGTCGAGCTGGCGGTCGTGCCCGATGGCCCACTCGCCGAGCGGGCGGGCGACCTCCACATCAACCGGGCGACCACGGCCCTCCAGGTCTTCGCCTTCGGGCGTGACAATCGAGAAGAGCGGCAGGCGCAGCGAGGCACCGTCAAGCAGGCGCATGGTGTAGGTCCAAATCACCGCGCCCGCCGTGGGGCGGCCCACCACCTTGCCGAGGCCCAGGCGGCGGTAGCTCTCGCTCAGCATCTCGGTGTTGCTGGCCGAGCGTTCGTTGGTGACGAGGACGGTGGGCTTGTTCAGCACCCGGTTGCCAGCCATGTGGCCCGCGTCGGTCGAGGCGCGCTCGCGGAAGCCGCTCAGCAGCGCCGAGCGCCGCGTCAGTACGTCGAGGATGAAGGTCGCCGTGTGACCGCCGCTATTGTAGCGTACATCAATGATCACGCCATCCTTGCCGTAGGCTTCGGCGTCAAGGTCGGCGAGAAACTGTTGATAGGCCGGGTAGCTCATCTGCTCGATATGCACATAGCCCAGGCGTCCGCCGCTGACCCGGCTGACGTACTGCTCGTTGGTGTAGACCCAGTCACGGTAGCGCAGCCGCCAGAAGTCCTCGCTATTGACTGGACGCAGCGCCACCTCACGGGTCTTGGCGCCCTCACTCGCCTCGGTGGCGAGGCTGAGGCGCACCCGCCGACCCGCAGTGCGCCGCAGCAGCCGGTCAAGGCTGACCCCCGCGCCAACGGGGGCACCGTCCACGGCCCGCAGATATTCACCAAGCTGGGGCGGCTGTTCGAGCGTCGCGGCGGGGCTGTCGGGCACGACCCGCTGCACGCGCAGCAGCCCGCGCGCGCGCAGCTCGCCGGGGTCGAAGAGGATGCCCGTGTAGCCGTCGTTGCCCGCCGCGCCCCCGAAGCCGCTGCCCACGTGCGAGGCGCGTAGCTCGCCGACCATCAGATTGATCAGCGTGTGCAGTTCCTCGCCGGTGCGGGCGCCCACCACCAGCGGGGTGAAGTGCTCGCGCAGCGCGCCCCAATCCTGCCCGCGAAAGGTCGCATCGTAGAACGAGTCGCGCAGCGCCCGCCACGCCTCGCTGAAAATCTGCCGCTTCTCACGGTGGAAATCAACCGTCACATCGGCGCGCACATGGACGCGCACCGGCTCGTTGCCAGCGGGGAACTTCCGCAGCGTGATGTAGCCGTCATCCAGGTAGAAGAAAGCCCGCCCGTCGGGCGTGAACTGCACGGCGAACTTCCCGCTCTCGCTAGAGGTAAGCTGGCGCGGCGGCTGCTCGGCCCGCGCCTCATCAAGCGGCAAGGCCCACACATTCACCTTGCCCGCCACCACGGCGAGCAGCAGCAGGTCTTTGCTATCGGGGCTGATCGTCGCCGCCGTCGCATTCATCTGAATGGGCGTCAAGAAGCGCAGGCGGCGCTCGATGCCCTCGAACACGATGCGGAGCGCCGTCGGCTGCGAGGCGGGTGCCGGGGGTTCCGCCGGGGGCGGCTCAGGCGCGGCGGGTAGCTCAGGGAGCGCGGGCGGCTCAGGCTCGTCGGGGCCGGGCAGCGGCAGCTCGCGCTCTTTGTCAATCTCGACCGCGACCCGCTCAACATGCCGCAGCGGCGTAGCGCCGGACGCATGGGGCGGCCCCGGCTCGGCACGGCGCTCGCTGGGTTCCTTCGACTCAAACAGCTTCTCGAACTCGGCCTCGCGGAAGAGCGGCGCGGGCGGGCGCAGGTCAACCCGGACAATCTGCGCCTCGGCGCGGTACTGCTCGGTGGTGAAGACGATAAACTGACCGTTGGGTGCCCAGCGCAGATTACCGCCCTCGCGGTTGCTCAGAAAGGTGATCTGGCGCGGCGTGCCGCCCTCGACGGGGACAAGGTAGATATTGCTGAAGTAGTGCTCGTCGTGGGCCAGATAGGCCAACCAGCGCGAGTCGGGCGACCACACCAGATCCACCGCGACCACAAAGCGGGCGCGGCAAAGCTCGTGCGGCACGCCGCCCGCCAGACTGAGCAGGCGCAGCGCGTCGAGGCCGCTGATATAGGCCACCCACTTGCCATCGGGCGAGACACGCGGCAGGCTCTTCGGCGTCAAGTCTTCGGTCAGGCGCGTCTCGTGGCGCGTGACAAACTCGTAGCGGTACAGCTCGTCCTCGCCGTGGCGGTCTGAGACATAGAGCACACTGCGGCTGTCGGGCGTCCAGGCGACCTGACTCTCGCGGGCGCGGGTGTTAGTGACGCGGAACGACGGCCCTTGGCGCAGGTCGCGGTCGGTCTCTTTATCGGCGAAATCGGCGAAGATCTCGCCACGGGCGACAAAGGCGATTTTCCTCCCATCGGGACTCAGGCGCAGCTCGCTGAAACCGCGCTGCCAGCTCTCCTCGCGCATGGGGGTGAGCTTGCTGTCAGCGCGGGCGCTGATGGGGATGGGGGCCGCCTCGCCGCTGGCCGGGTCAAGGCACCAGATCTGCCAAGCGCGCTCAAAGACAATCAGGCCCGTCCGTTGGGCAATTTGGGGGAAGAGCAGGCGCCCGTCGCGGAAGTGCGTAATCTGGCGCAGCTCGTCGCCGTGCAGCGCGGCGTACCAGAGGTTCTCGGCCCCGTCGCGGTCGCTAACAAAGTAGAGGCCGCGCCCATCAGGTGCCCAGAGCGGCCAGGCGTTGCGACCCGCGTAGGGCGCGTGTCCATCGGGTTTCCCAGGGCCAGCCAACATCCGCAGAGCCGCGTAGTGTCCGGCGCTCCACTGCGGCAACTCAGCGCTGGGGCCAACCCAGATCTCGCCGGGGGCGTAGGGGTTTGGGCCGTGGCGCCACCAGCGCTCGCGCATGTTGCTAAAGGCCAGCAGCGCCCCGTCAGGCGACACGCTCAACTGACCAAGCTGCTCGTACGGCTCGCTGTAGACCAGCGCGGGCGTACCGGCGTCAAGGCCGACCCGATAGATCGACGTGCCGATCTGGTCACGGTCGCAGCTAAAGTAAAGCGCCTGACCATCGGGTGCCCAAGCCTCGACGGCGCAGTACTCATCATTAAAGGTGAGCTGGCGCAACTGACCGCCGTCGAGCGGCAGCACATAGACATCGCCGCTGCCGCTCCGACTCGACGTAAAGGCCAGGCTCGCCCCATCGGGGCTGAAGCGTGGATAGGCGTGATTGGCCGGGTGCGCCGTCAGCCGCTCGGCGGGGCCGCCCGCGACGGCAACCAGCCAAAGGTCGCCCGCGTAGAGAAACGCCACCCGCCGCCCATCAGGATCGATGGCGGGAGTGCGATAATATGGCTGCGGGTCAGGGTCAGTCACGGTGCCTCTGCGCTTTCAACGGGCGGTCGGCGGTCGGTGGTCGGCGGTCGGCGGTCGGCGGTCGGCGGTCGGCGGTCGGCGGTCGGCGGTCGGCGGTCGGCGGTCACTGACCACTGACCACTGACCACTGACCACTGACCACTGACCACTGACCACTGACCACTGACCACTGACCACTGACCACTGACCACTGACCACTGACCACTGACCACTGACCACTGACCACTGACCACTGACCACTGACCA
>CAIWXH010000284.1 GCA_903916565.1 uncultured Oscillochloris sp.
ATGGGCGCCGCTACGCCGGTGATCAAGGCCAAGACGACATCCTTGTTCGCTGCTGCACCATCGGCGAGTTGGCGCACAACTTCGTAGACATCGCCCCCCATCGCCCCGGTGTAGGTCGGTTGCGGCGTGATCCCCCGCGCTCGCAAGTCAGCCAGAGCATCATCGGCGAAGGCACTGACCGCCGCTGGGTTGGGCTGGGCGGGGTCGCTGTCAACGAACTCAATCTGGACGGTGAACTGGTCAGCCATTGGGCTTCTCCTGTGCTAATGAAGGCGTCTGTTTCCGGCGGCGAACGTTTTGCAGACGCACCGTGACGAAATGCCACTGTTGGCGCATGCGGCTACGAGCAGTTCGGATAGGCGGTCGGGCCATCATCCAGGGCCAGAAGAGGCCGGTGATGCCGCCGAGAACAGCAATCAGGATGAAAGTAGGTGGTGAGATCGAACCGAGGAAGTGCTCAATCTGGATGAGCAAAATGAGCGGTAGCACAGAACCAATCTGAGTGCGCCAAGTCGCTTGCACCACCCATGTTGCTGGTCGCCACCAGCGATAGCCGACCACGCCGAGGCCAAGGATGAGGCAGGCACCAGCCAGTTCAAACTGCTGAGGCAGCCACAACCAAGTAAAAAAAGCACATGCACCAGTCTCTAATAACACACCCAAAAACAGGTTTCGGCGTGAGGCTATCGTTATTGCCCTCTCGCGATGGCGGCGATCCGGCACCGCCTCGAAGATCGCCCGAGCCTCCTTGTAGCAGCGCCGTGCCGTGGGGTAGTCGCCTTCGGCTTGCGCCACGTTGCCCAGGGCGTGCAGGGTGATGGCCGTCTTGCGATGGCGGCGGTCCAGCACCGCCTCGAAGATCGCCAGGGCCCCCTTATAAAAGCGCCGCGCCTTGCGGTAGTCGCCCTCACGATAGGCCACGTTGCCCAGTTCGTGCAGGGTGATGCCCGTCTCGCGATGACAGTCAGCACCCTGCACTGCCGTGAAGATCGCCAGAGCCTTCTCGTAGCAGTCCCGCGCCGTGGAGTAGTCGCCTTCACGATAGGCCACGTTGCCCAGTTCGTGCAGGGTGATGCCCGTCTCGTGAGAGCAGGGTCCCAGCACCTTATTTTTGATCGCCAGAGCTTTCTCGTAGTAGCACCGCGCCGTGGGGTAGTCGTCTTCGGCCTGCGCCACGTTGCCCAGTTCGTGCAGGATGATGGCCGTCTCGCGATGGCGACCCGGCACCGCATTTTTGATCGCCAGGGCCTCCTCGTAGCAGCGCCGTGCCTTTTCGTACCAGTTCCGCGCCTTGGGGTAGTCGCCTTCGTTCTGTGCCACGTTGCCCAGTGCGTGCAGGGTGTTGGCCGTCTCGCGATGGCGGCGGCCCAGCACCGCCTCCTTAATCGCCAGGGCCTTCTCGTACCAGTTCCGCGCCTTGGGGTAGTCGCCTTCGCTATAAGCCACGTTGCCCAATTCGTGCAGAGTGGTGGCCATCTCGCGACGGTGGCGGCCCTGCACCGCCTTGAAAATCGCCCGAGCCTCCTCGTAGTGGTGCCGCGCCCTGGAGTAGTCGCCTTCGGCCTGCGCCACGTTGCCCAGTTCGTGCAGGGTGATGCCCGTCTCGCGATGACAGTCAGCACCCTGCACCGCCTCGAAGATCGCCAGAGCCTCCTTGTAGCGGCCCCGCGCCTTGCGGTAGTCGCCCTCACGATAGGCCACGTTGCCTAACGCGTGCAGGGTGATGCCCGTCTCGCGATGACAGTCAGCACCCTGCACTGCCGTGAAGATCGCCAGAGCCTTCTCGTAGCAGTCCCGCGCCGTGGAGTAGTCGCCTTCACGATAGGCCACGTTGCCTAACGCGTGCAGGGTGATGCCCGTCTCGCAATGACGGGCATCATCCTGCACTGCCTCGAAGATCTTCAGAGCCTTCTCGTAATAGTCCCGCGCCGTGGGGTAGTCCTCAGCCTTATACAGCACCAGGCCCGCAGCGTGGAGCAGGCTTGCCCCTTCAACATCGTGACCGGCGGCCTTGCTGTCGAGCAGATGGCGGATGTGTTCACGGAATGGTGGCGCGGAGAGTTCCCCCTCGTCATCAAGGCGCTGGATGGTCTGCGCGAGTCCACGGGCCACACGCCGCTGATCTCCTGGTTGATCCTCACTCACGCTGCGGGCGTAGGCTCCAAGCAGCCGGTGCAGTTTGTACGCTTTGTCGGTGTGCTCGATCAGCCCCAACTCCCGCAGCCGTCGCAGCGCCCGCTCGCCCAAGTCGCTCTGTACCTCGTCCGTCGGGTCAAGATCGCCGACCCGCAGCAGTACCTCGGCGTCAATTGGTTCGGGCGCAAGTTGCGCTGCCGCCAGCCAGATGGCGCGGGCCAAGGTGTCAACGTCACTGGCCTCTAGGCGCTTATAGCTCAGTGCAAAGGCTGCGGCGATGCTCGCCCGTTGGCCTTGCGGCAGCCCCTCGGCCAACGCAGCGTGCAATGACTGGTGGCTGATGCTCTCGGCCTGAAGCTGTGCGAGGTAGCGCGTCAGGGTGATCTTGCTCTGGGCAAGGTAGCCGCCAGTGAGCGTTAGGGCAAGCGGGTGCCCGCCTAGCTCACGCACGATGCCTAGCGCCGCCTCGGCTTCGGGCGCGTCGGCCAACAGGTGCGCGACCAGACAGCCGCGCTCCGTCGCTCGCGGGCTAAGCAGCAGTTCGTAGCTTGCGTCATCAATCAGGCTGGCGAGCGGGAAGGCGCGCACGCCGCTGCCTGCCGCCCACTGCTGCCGCCGCGTGGTGATCAGGATGCGACAGCCCCCGCCCCGTGGTCGCCAGTCATCCAATAGCTTCGGGGCTTCCAGGTTGTCGAAGATCAGCAGCCGTCGCCCTGGTGTCTCCCAGATGGCTCGCACCTGCTCGGCCTGTTGGCGCAAGCTTAGCCGGGGCGCTCGCTCAAAGCCACCGTTCCCGTCATCAAATCCTCCACTCAGTTGCTCGCTCTGCTCATCATCGAAAAGCTGAAGCCCGCGTTGCCCTCCGCAGGCCGCAACTTGGGCCTCAATCGTGTCAGCGTTTTCCATACTGAGCCAGAAGACGCCGGCGGGGAAGTGGTTGCGGCAATGGTAGACGAACTCGATTGCCAGGCGGGTCTTGCCGATACCGCCGATGCCGGCCACGGCGGGCAGCAGCGCAGCGCTTGTCGCCACCTCGCCCGTCAACGTGACGGCCAGCCGCTCCAATTCCTCCTCGCGCCCCACGAAGCCGGGGATCTGCGGGTAGGGCATGACCCAGGGCTGGTGATTCGGCGTGCGTAGATGGGCGCGATCAGGGTAGTAGGCCAAGGTCGCGCCCCCGGCACGATCAAAGCCGTAATCACCTGGCTGTGCTTCGTCCAGCTGACTCTCAATGTAGTCTTGCAGGCTACGCCATGTGACCCGCCCATCTTCCGAAATGGCTACACCAGTCAGCCCGCGCAGCAAGGCCGCGCTGTAGCAGGTCGCGCCATTGGCCTCATAAGCCTTCTGGTGTGGGCTGACGGCGGCCAGGGCTTTACGCATCGCGGCACCCGTCGCCCCAGCGGCAGTGCTCTGGATATTCAGGGCCTCTTCCAGGCGTCGGCGCAGATTAGCGACCAGCGGGTCGGGTGCGGCGTCACCAACGGCCCCGGCGAAGCAGCAGTCGAGCACAACCAACAATCGGTTCGGCTCGTCGTGGCGCAATACCTTCTCTTGGAGCCACTCCATTGAGCGGTGGGCAGTCGCGTCGTCGCGGGCATCGTCGGGGCGAAAGTTGTGTGTGACCAGGAAGACGTCGCTGTTGTCGCTTTTGCCCGTGATGTAGCGCCCGTGGCCGATGTAGTAGATCAGCAGCAGCCCGTTACTACCGGCGTCCCGGCGAGCATCGAAGATGGCCTTACGCACGGCATCGCTGGTGGCAGCCTCGCCGAGCAGCGGGCCACCGCCGTGCAGCGTAAAGTCACTGGCTGGGGCAGTGAGGGTGCGCGCCACCTGGCGTGCGGTCTCCTCGGCGTAGCGCAACGGGGCCAAACCCGTCTCTGGGCCACCGTTGACGCCAATCACCAAGGCGATGTTACGCGGTGTTTCGCTCATTGTTTAGTAGTTCGTCAAGAAGTTGGCTTCGGCAAGCTCAGCCAACGGACGCGGGCTTCGGCAAGCTCAGCCAACGGACGCGGGCTTCGGCAAGCTCAGCCAACGGACGCGGGCTTCGGCAAGCTCAGCCAACGGACGCGGGCTTCGGC
>CAIWXH010000285.1 GCA_903916565.1 uncultured Oscillochloris sp.
CCTGCCGAACCGGAAGGTAGCGTCATAAAACGCTAGGCTTTTGGATACTATGAGGACGAGGTACGCGAGATCGAGCGGGCGCACGACATGACGCCGCCCCCGGTGGGGGCGACCCTGTTTTACGGCAGCTCGTCATTCCGTCTCTGGACGACCCTGGCCGACGATCTGGCACCCTGGCCGGTGGTCAACCGCGCCTTCGGCGGCTCGACGCTTGCCGCGTGCGTCCATTTCTTCGAGCGCCTGGTGCCACCGTGCGCGCCGGGTAGCCTGGTGCTCTACGCAGGCGATAACGACCTCGGCGACGGTCGGCCTGTTCACGCGGTCATCGCGTCGTTCCACGCGCTGCTGGCGAAAGTGACGGCGCAGCGCGCGCCAAGCCCCGTCGCCTTCCTCGCGATCAAGCCTAGCCCAGCACGCCTAGCGCTGCGCCCGGCCATCGAGGCAGTGAATGAGGCCGCTCGTCTGGCGCTCGCCGCCCACCCGCACGGCCTGTTCATCGACACCTTCCAGCCGATGCTGCGCCGCGACGGTCAGCCCTGCCCGACACTCTTCGCCGAGGACGGCCTGCACCTGAGCGCCGAGGGCTACCGGCTCTGGACGCAGATTATGCACACGTACCGCCTCCCGCTGTTTGTGCCATAAGACATGGTTCAATCCAGCGTGACCGTTGGTGACGATTCCACGCAAAGCCGGAGCGATCTCACGCAAAGCCGCAAAGCCGCAAAGCCGCAAGGTGTCTTTCTGGCGAGATGTTCCGAAGTGTCAAGCTGGAATGGCCGATGTTGAACCACGCCTACGCTCCGGTGTTGGCGTGGGTGCTGCTGATGATCGCCCAGAGGTAGTGAACCTCGTCGTCAGGCAGCCCGGCCCCGAACGTGACCAACCCACCACGCGATTTCACCGTGATGCCCTTGGACGTGACAAGCCCGCTCAGAGCGCGGAGCCACCACGGGGCTGGGGTGCCACTTGCGAGCGCTACCGAGGGTGGGAGGAGCGACCCACCATAATCGAGACCCAGCACCTCAGCGGAGGGAATTCTGGTGGTCTGCGTCCGCAGGGCACCCCGGCGCGCGATCACCAGTTCGACTGGGGTCACGGTCACCTGGGTGTAGCCCCGGATCGATCCGATGATCGCCGTGAGGCCGCCGATGGTGGGCAGCGCAACAAAGAAGATGAGCACGAAGCCAAGGAAGATCACGGACACGGTGGCCGGGGTTTCGGTCTGCTGGAAGAACGCCAGCAGCGACGGGGCCACGTAGGTCAGGAAGCCCAGCGGGATGATGAACGGGAAGAGCATCGTCGCCCGAAAGCCCGCGCCCGGAATCGTGATCTGAAGCGCGCCGTTTGCGCTGCCGACCTGGCTACGCAGTTGCGCCGGGCGCGGGACGCTCATGTACTCGGTGGCGGCGCTGCGGAGACGTGCCTGAAGTGGCTCATCGAGCTGGTCAGCGCGATAGACCTGCGGGTGCGTGCTGGTCGCGTCTTCCAGGGGCAAGTGCAAGAATCCAGCAAGCTCCTTGGCCCGCTCGCTCGCGGCGGCGTAATCCGTCAAGCTAACGAGCGTGAGCGGCGCGCTGGCATCGCGGGAACGCAAGTTCACGGCATAGGAGTCGGCGCTGTCAGAGTCGCCCGCTTTGAAACTGATGCCGACCGCAGCGTAGCTGCTCAGGCTCAACGTCGTGTGGCGCATCGGAATCAGCAGGCCCCACTGTTGCAGGATGCTGCCCGCGCTGCGATCAAGGATCGTCCAGCTTCGCCCGAACGTGAGGCTGCTCCCCGCCGCCACGAACACCAGCCCCATCAGCACAATCAGCGGCCAAGACCAGCGCGGAACCTCCTCGGCGTTCTGCATCGGGACAATGCCGACGCCGATGAGCAGCATGAAGATACCGGCGATAGCGAACGGGAGGCCAAAGAGCGCGAGACAGCCGCCACCCTCACGGATGACGAGACGATCCGGGGCCGTCTGCTGGAACTGTGGGCGCATAACCGATACCTTCTCGCTGGTCTGCTGCGCTGTGGGGGGCGCACGATCTGTTTGCCGAGTCCATTCTACCCGGTACACAGCAAACCCGTGGTATCGACATCGCCTGCGCCGCCTGCGGTTCGCGCCATAACGTCATGGCGGCGAACACGGGCGGGCGCCCGCTCGCCCCGCGCACGAAGGCACGGCCTCAGGCTTTGCCGTCGCTTCATCGCCGCTTAACGCGCCCATGGCGTAGGCACAACAACGTGTTGCTATGCTCGACGTGAGCCGCCGTCGTGTGGCGCTACCATACATAGCAATCCTATACGGATTATTGAATCCGGGGGGCTGAAGCCCCCGCTCTTGATTTGCGAAGCCTGCCTTCGCAGGCTCGTTCAGGCCGCGCAGGCGGCCTTCGTAACCGTAGCCGGGGACTTCAGTCCCCCGGCAGGCGCGCAACAACCCCTGTAGGATTGCTATAAGAGGGTGCGGAGGGGCGACAGAGATGGGTACTGACACACTTGCAGCCGTTCTCGTCGGAACGACCGAGCTCTCAATCCTGACCGCGTTGCTCTTTAGGGCTGGGCTTGATAACGCGCTGCGCGGGCCAGGCCCCTACACCCTGTTCGCACCCAGTAACCATGCCTTTGCACGGTTGCGCCCCGGCATCCTCACCGCGTTGCGCGCCGACCCACCACGGCTCCTGGCCGTCCTCAGCGACCATCTTGTCCCTGGCGCGCTTGTCGCGGCGGATCTGATGGCGGTGTCGGCGCTGACGGCCCTCAGCGGCGTTCAACTCACCATCACCAGCACGCACGGCTTACGGGTCGAGCAGAGCTACCTCACCCAGGCGGATCAGCTTGCCGCCAACGGCGTGCTGCACCTGATTGACGCGGTGCTGCTGCTGCGCTAAGCCAAGGTTTCAGGGGCTAGGGTTCAGGTCTCAGGCCAAGCGCATCTGAACGGGCTGCGTGCGGCCAAACGGCAACGTATCGGCGAACCTTGTTTAAGCAGCTTTTGCGTCGCACATGATCTCGACTGCGCCAGGTTGGGGGCGCGGCTTGGCAGCGATGGCGTCGAGCAGGGCGAGGCCACGGGCGCGTTTGCCGCGTGATTCGAGGGTCAGGGGAAAGCGCAGGGCGAGCGCCGTACAGAGCTGATCGAGATCCGCCGGTGTGCCCGCCTGCCACAGCTCGACCTCTAGCTCACGAAAGCCAGCGATGCGGCCACCGGCCTCGACATACCCCTCGTCGAGACACAGCTCGGCGACGCCCCGCCCCTCCAGCCACACATCAATGCAGTGCCGCCGCGTGTACACGATGACGCGGGCCACCAGAGGAGTGTGGCCCACGATCACAAGCGCCTGCTCGCGGGCCACGCTCGGCGGCCATGTGCGCGGATGCACATCCGCATGATGGATCGGCGTCTCCCACTCATCGCGCACGTGCAGACCACCGCTTGCGCCGTGCGAGCGCTTCACCGTGGCGACACGCCGCCCGGCGACTTCGCGCACCCGCAGGCTGGTGCGCCGGGCACGGAGCGCCTCATCGGGGGTGTCAAAGTAGATCGTGTGCTGCTGCTCTGGGGCCGGGCGCGGCGTGAGGATGGCCCTATCGAGGGTGGCTAGACCGAGCAACTGCGTAAAGATTGTACGGTCGGCAACACGAAACTTAACTTCAATCTCCATGCGTTCCTCTTCGGCGTGAGCGTCGTAGTGTGCTGGTGAGAGCAACATCGCATCGAGCGGGCATCCTTGACCACCCTACGAGCGAACGATCCACAGACGGCGCGATCATACCATAGCTTCGCGTGGCCCCCGTTCACCCAGCGTGGGGCGACGCAACGGGATGATCTCTGTCACGGTGCCCTTTGGTCACCCTGTCATTTCGTGGGTACCGCTGTGCGCGCCAGAGCTTAATCGCCTGCGCTCAAAGACCTGTCAGGTGCCGCACCTGACAGGTCTAGGGGGGTGTTCCCGCCACCATTGCGTTCGGCCTGCAACCTGAAACCCGGCACCTGAAACCTTGTCTAGCGGCGGAATCACCCGGCCCACTCGGTGACCGCTGGCCCTGCCTCGAAGAAGATCGAGGGCAGCAGATGCAGGTGGCGGCTCAGCCAGGGCAGGCTGGCGTGCAGCGCCTGGCGGCGCAGTGGCGCAACGAGGGCCAGCCCCGCCACCAGCCCGGCGAGGCCCAGTCGCCCGCGTCGGTGGGTGAGCAGCGCCAGCACGAGGCCCGTCGCGCCCGCTGCCCCGGCGAGGCCCAGGCTGCGCCCGTGCCTGAGCGCACCTACGGCGGCGCAGGCCGCCTTCGCCTGGAGCCAGATCACCCGTGGGTGACGCTCCAGTGCGGCGACAAACTGCGCCATCTCGTCAAGCTCCAGGGCGGGAAAATCGGCGCGTGCGCCCCAGGTGGCGCGGTGCGCGCTGATGGCGGTGTCGGCACGGCGGGCCGCCGCTCGCAAGTCACGGGGATCGGGCGCAGCCCCGCGCCGCGCCGCCACCAGCAGCGGCAGCATCAGCCCTTTAAGCGCCTGGGCCAGCGCGAGCGCATCGGCAAAGTAGCGGGCGCTGGTGACCACAAAGGCCGCCTCGTCGCCGAAGGGGGGCATGTCGGCCAGACGCTGGGCGTGGGCCGCCACCCGCGTCGCCGCCGCTTCCCCCGCGTGAAGCGCCGCCGCGACATCGCCCACCGCCTCAGCCAGATAGGCCCAGATCGGCAGGGCCGCCGTGGGTCGCATCCACCAGACCCACAGCAGCGGCGCGAGATGGACGCCCCCGACGCGGCCCGCCGCCCGTGGCAGCCGCCCCAGGTACCAGCCACGCTCGATCAGTTCCGCCGAGTCCAGATAAAGGTCGCTGGCGGCGTCGGCGAACGTCGCCTCACCCAAGCGGCGGCGCATCCACCCGCGCACAAACTGCTCGGTGTCCATGCTTGGCTCGACAGCCAGCGCCGCCGTCAAGGCGCTGCTCAACTCAGTCCAGAGGCTCCACCCGGCGCTGCCAAGGCTGGCCTGACCGCCGCCCCAGCCGCCGGTGCTGTTCCAGGCCCAGATGCCAGCGCACTGTGGGTCAGCCGCCGCACGCGCCAGGGCCGCGCCGTGCAGATCGGCAATGCTGCTCGGGACAAGGCCGAACAGCTCGTACTCGCGGCGGTTCTGGAATTCAACGATCTGGCGTGGGCCGGGCAGCCCCAGGGTCGGATTGGGCGGCAGCAGACGAAAAAAGTCCGCCGGGCCGTGCTTCAGCGAGACGAGCAGCGCAGGTGAGGTGAGGTCGCCGAACGTCTCGGCATAGCGCGTGGGCGAACAGATTAGGTCGCCCACGTCGCCGATGCCGACGCTCCACGTTCGCACGATAAGCAGCCGCCCTTCGGCCTCGCAGACGGGCAGCAAGGTATGGATGAGCGCACGCAGCGCGGCGGGCGTCGTGTAGAGCATGTGGCCCGCGTAGGCGTCACCCTGATTGTGCGCGCCGCCAGCCTCGCCGACGCGCACGACCAGGCCGCGCACCTGGGGCAGCGTGCGGAAAAGTTCGGCCACCGCACGCCGGTTGAGCGCAGCAAGTCGGGGATTCGTGGCCTCCAACGGGCCGACCGCCCGCCGCAGCTCGGGCGTGCTCCACTGCATATCGGTGGTGACGAACACCTCCATGCCCAGGGCGACGGCGAGGTCGAACAGCGCGCCGAAGGCAGCCCGATAGGCCAGCGCCCGCAGCCGTGTGGGGCTATCCGCCCCGTAGATCGCCTCGCCGCCATCGTCGAAGGCCACGAGGTGGGCCAGATGATCAATCACGACCCCGGTGTAGCCCTGGGCCTGAAGCGCGTGGAGCTGGGCTTTGGCGCGCTCTACACCCCAGCGGAGCTGCGCGGCGTCTATATATGGCGGGTGCGGCAGATCGATCTGGGCGTAGGGGAACGCCGACCAGTTGCGGATGGGCTTGGCGGGGTCGAAGAACGGCCCGCTAATATCGGCGAGGCGGCGCGTGATCATGGTTATGCGGAGGGGATAATCGGCCAGAGGTGGCGAAGGTGAAGGGCGCATTAAGCGCCGGTTAAGGCCAGTATACAGCAATCCTACACAGGTTGGTTCGCGCCACGCCCGGTGGCTCATGGCGGTGGCAACGTCGTGCTTCAGCCCCCCCGGCGGGCGACGTTGCCACCGCCATGGATCATCAGCGCTTAAAGCCAGCGTAAGGCAAGGTTTGTGGATGCTTTACAGTTTGGGCACGCGCAGGGCTTGCTGCTGCGCTCGACCTGAAACCTGAAACCCGACACCTGAAACCTTGTCTAACCGCCAATTGCCCCTGCGCTGCGCGCCTACCGCGTTGACCCGGCCAGCATCCTTGCGTAGGACATACCTACAACATTTCACCTTGGATTAACGGTTTTTTAATCCCACGTACCCATGACCATCATACGCCCTTGGTATAGTGGCCCCTGGCTTTCATCGTGATGGCTTACGCAAAGCCAATCTTGGGAGGAACTATGTTTAGGCTTAGACACGTCGCGTTGGTCGTTGCGTTGTTCATCGCATGTGCCCTTACGGCCTGCGGTTCTGCCACTGCGGAGACCACTCAAAATCCCACTGCCGCAGCGACCGTCGCACCTACGGCGGCACCTACGGCAGCCGCAAGCGCCAATGGGCTAACCGTCGTTGATGCGACGACCATCGTTGGGCCGAAGAATTTCACGACCGCGTACACGCCGACGAACGCGGACGGCACCTTGAACTTTGTGGTTGAAATTCCTACCGGCACGAATGCAAAGTGGGAAGTCACCAAGGATGGGACGCAACTGGCCTGGGAGATTAAGGACGGCAAGCCCCGTGTGATCAAATACCTGGGCTATGTCGGCAATTACGGCATGGTGCCCCAGACCAAAGGCGGCGACGGCGATACGCTCGATGTCCTTGCCTTGGGGCCAGCGCTAGAGCGCGGCACCGTTGTGCAGGCGAAGCTGATTGCCGTACTCAAGTACCGCGAGGGTGATGCCAACCTTGGCCCCGAGGACGACAAGTTGCTCGCGATCCTCCCCGATTCCCCGCTCTATAACGACGTGAACTCGTTGAAGGATCTCAACGAGAAGTACCCCGAAGTCAGCACGATTGTCTCGACCTGGTTCAACAACTATAAAGGGCCAGGCGCGATGTTCTTCCAGAGCTATGGCGAGACGACCGACGCCCAAGCGGTACTCAACGCAGCCATCACCGCGTTTACCGGCAAGTGACGCGACCACCGCCACCTGTGCGCGAGCCGGTGCCCGCCCTCTGGGCGGGCATCGTCGGTACCGGGCTGATCCGCGCCGGGGGCACCGCCATCGGGCTGATGCTCCAGCTCTACGAGGCGCGCATCGGCATTCCGCCCCAGTTCGTCGGCCTGATCGGGGTCGCCTTCTACCTCACCGAGCTGACGGGTGCGCCAATCTTTGGCGCGCTGGTTGACCGGCGAGGCTGGCGCCCATTTATGCTGCTCGGCCCGTTGCTTGCCGCCGTCGCCGTGCTGCTCACCTGGCTGACGACTGCGCTGGCGCTGACTGTGGCGCTGCCGCTGCTCTTTGTCACCCGCCTGCTGGAAGGTCTGGCGGTGGCGAGTAACACGCCCGCCACCCTGAGCTTCCTCAGCGCCGCTTCTGGCGGAAACCCCAACCGGCGCGCCCGCACGACCGGCGCTTTCCAGATTGCCGTGATCGGCGGCACGGCGGTCGGCGGCGTGCTTGGCGGGCTGCTCGCCAACCAGTTCGGCGTGAACGGCTTTGGCGTCTTGGCCGCCTTCTACCTGCTCTGCTGGGCGGTCTTCCTGCGCGTCCCTGGCACGTTGCCGAACCAGCCCACCGCGCAGGCCCACCCAAACCCCCTGGCGGTGCTGCGCCAACCGGCGCTCTGGGCCTTCGCCCCAGCGTGGATCGCGGTCAACGGGGTGCTTGGCGTCTGGCTGAACAACTTCGCCCATCAGCTCACCCTGCCGTGTGCGGCCCCCCCGACGGCGCAACTGGCCGCGCTCTGCGCCGCGACCAGCGACCAGCTGCTGGTCGGCGACTACAGCGCCACCAGCGCCGGGCTGATCTTCGCCGGTTTCGCCGTGGTCTTCAGCGTCGGCATGCTGCTCTGGACGCGCATCCTGCCCCGCATGCGCCCTAGTCTGGCGATGCTGCTTGCCGCCGGAGGTGGCCTGCTCACCTGTGCGCTGATCACGCTGATCAACCGCCAGACGGCGGCGGCGGGTCTGCCGGTGCTGCCGCTGCTTGGCCTCGTCGGTGCCCTGCTCGTGCTCAGCGGCTTTACGCCAGCGGCGCTCAGCGTCCTGATGGAACTGGCGGAGCGCAACGCCGCCGACCGGGGCGCGGTGATGGGCGCCTACTCGGTGCTGCTCGGCGTCGGTCAGTTCATCGGCGGGGCTATCGGCGGCGTCTTTGCGGCGGCGGCGGGCGTCAATGGGCTGATCATGCTCACGCTGGGCTTCACCATGATCGCGGGGCTGTGCGTCATCATCTATCGCCAGATGGAGCCGCGCCCGCTATCCTTCAGCCAGGAGAGCCAGCAGCCGTAGGCGACATGCGAGGTGTCTATGGCAATCTTACAGAGGTTGTTTCGCCCCACGCCCGCTGGCTGAAGCCACGGGCTACGGGTGACGAAGGCCGCCTGCGCGGCCTGGATGAGCCTGCGAAGGCAGGCTTCGCACCCAAGAGCCGGGGGCTTCAGCCCCCTGGATTCAACAACCTGTGTAGGATTGCTATAAGACAAGGTGTCAGGGGTCAGACCGAACGCCCCACGCCCGCTGGCTGAAGCCACGGGCTACGCGGTGACGAAGGCCGCCTGCGCGGCCTGGATGAGCCTGCGAAGG
>CAIWXH010000286.1 GCA_903916565.1 uncultured Oscillochloris sp.
CCGGGTGACGGGCACCCACTCACTTCCGCCCCCCGGCGCATCAAGCAACAGGTGGCCGACGCCCTCGCGCAGTTGGCCGTGGCCGTAGAAGCTGAGCACCGTGGGCCGGTGCTGCGCGACGAGATCGATGAGGCCACCGGCAGTGAGCGGCGGCTTCGGCATCATCAGGTTCACCGTGCCTGCCGCGACGGCTGGTTCCAGCGCCGCAGTGAGTGCCTGACGCTGGCGGGCGAGCAGCGCCGAGCTAATCTCGGCGTGCGGCGAGACGGCCAAGATGCTTAGGGTGCTACCGGGCGGGGCGGGCGCTGGGCGCGGCTGGGGCAAAGTCAGGTAGCGCACGCAGGCGCTGTAGCCGCCGTGGGCCAAGAGCAGCGGCACGCCGCCTTGGCTTGCCGCATCCCAGAGCAACTCCCACGGCAGGTCGGCAAACTGGGTCGCGTTTGGAGGGAAACGCAGGTTCAGGGCCAGACCACGCCCTGACGCACGGGCCTCACTGCGGGCCAGCGCCAGGATTGTGGCGGTCGTATCCTCGGGCGCAGCAGCCTCGCCCGCAGACGCATTGGTCAGCGCAGTCAGCAGTGTGCGCCCAACCTGTGCGTGCAGATCGGCGACGAATGTCTGGCCGGTCAGCAGGCCCAGTTCGACCAGGCGCGCACGCTCGGGCGCGGGCAGCGCCGCCAGCAATGGGGCCGAGTTTGGGTACTGGGCGATATCCAGGGCGCGCAGCACGAGGGGCAGATCTGCGGCGTAGGGCAGCGGCAGCGTGGCGTCAGTACCAGCGCCGCTCTCCGTCTCTAGGTTTAGACGCGCCGCCGATCCCTGCTGGCGAAAGCGGATGGTGAGGTGATAGGGTTCAGTCATAGGTGGGTGTAGCGGTTACGGTGCATGGGTCACCACTGGAGAGGAGGCGCGGGTTACCGTCACAAGTGGCACCCGCTCATGCGCCAGCGGCCACCGTCCTGGGATTGTCCAGCCACCCCTTGCGGAGCAGCACATCGTAGGCGAGCGTGATCTGGTCGGCGGAGAAACGACGCTTGCGCTCATTCCACCCGTGGGTCGCCGCAATCAGGGCGGACGATTCGCGGGCACCCTCGTTCTGCACAACCCAGTGAACCGTGGCGAGCAGCTCAAGCCCGAACGGCGTCTCGAAGCCCTCGACGAGGTCGGCAACCCGGTCGAAGCGTGCGTGGGCCGCCGCATCCTCCGCAAGAAGCGGTGTTGCCGCCTCAACAGCCCCAGGTACAAGCTCTAGCGGTTTGGTTGGATCATCGCCGCCGTCAGCGTAGCCAGACACGAGGTGGCCCTCGACTGCCCGCAGGACATGGCGTAGGTTCACCGCATAGGGGCCGTAGATGGCTTTCGTGAAGTCGAGGCGCAGCGGCTGTCCGGCTGCCTGCATGAAGTAGAGCAGTTTGTGAACCTCCAGCAGGGTCACAAAGGGGTCCATCAGGCCACCGAGATAGCGGTGCATCAGCAGCACGAGCGCGGCGCGGCCCGCCGTCATCTTCGGTGCCTTCGATGCCTGGGCCAAGGCCGACCGCTCCTCGGTCATCAACGGCTGATAGATCTCCACGCGCACACCCGTAAGCGACTCCAGGGCGGCAGCGATTCGCGGTCGCACCAGTTGCCAATCTAGGCCACCGAGGCCACTGCCCAGGGGCGGGATCGCGATCGAGCGGATGTCACGCTGTTGGATCTCCGCCACCAGCGCCACCAAGCCGGCATCAATGTCCTCGATCCGACTCTTGCCACGCCAGTCACGCTTCGTGGGAAAGTTGATGATGTACTTTGGGCCGAGCAGTGCATTCGTCGCAAAGACTAGCATGCGCCCCGGCTGAACCTCGCCACGCTTGCAGGCCGCCACATACACCTTGTAGTTGTCTTCGTAAGCTTGCCTGAACTGGAGCGCGATACCGCGCCCCATAATCCCGACACAATTGACGGTGTTGACCAATGCCTCGACATCAGCCTGTAGAAGGTCGCCTGTGCGATACGCGATCATACTGGTTTCCCTCAGTAATACCAATCGGGACGCCGCCCAACTTGGGGGCGCTGGGCGAATCCCTGGAGGGTTTGCGTCACCTGCTCTGCGACCGTCCGTGAATGGGCACCAACATACTCAACAAGCTCCCAGGGAAACAAGCCGTGTAGGAGAAACTCGGCCTGCTTCCCTTCCTTGACATCCGGCGGACGAAAGTCAGTGGCGATCACCGCTGGCCAGTTGACCTCACCGAGCTGATCGAGGCGGGAACGGAACGCTGTGTAGGTGGCACCGGCGTTAGAAAGCGAGAACGCCCAGCGCCTGCCCTGCGCCTGCGCCCAGGCCACCGTCTCGCGAAGATCGGCCTGCAAGTGCAGGATCGGCCCCTGTCCACCGCGATAGGCCAGATCGTCGTGGTTCGCCTGAGCAATGATGTAGAGCATGATCGAGCGTGGGCAGAAGTAGAAGGGCACATAGTCGCCAACATGGTCGCCGGGGTGACAGCGCACGGGCAAGGTGAGTCGCCGCTGTTTGATGCGGCTCATACCGATCATCGTGCCACCGCCCCCGCGCTGCTGCATCTCCGCATCACAGTGGAGCCCACCGGCGTCAAGCACCGAGGCTAGCCGGTCGAGATGGAGAATGTGGTAGATCTTGGGCTGAGTCGGCACCGGGTACATCGAGAAAGCGCACCTCCACTCGACAGCGTCGCGCCTCCAGTGTACACCGAACAGGTGCCCAGTAGGCTGATGCCGCTATGCGAGCCAGGCTATCAGGAACACTATGTTCTGGCTGTGTTCAGCTAACTCAACCCAAGGGTCTTGAGCGCAGCCGTCATCGGGTCACTGTAGAAGACCGGGTCAACCCGCTCGACGATGTCGGCTGAGACGTCCATAAAGTTGCGCTTGTTCAGTGTGGGGATGAGCGCACGGCGTGCGCCGTTCTCCATGCCAATCTGGAGCGGTTCGGCGAGCGAGCGGAGGGGCTTGATGTTGCCCTGGATGCTCAGGTCGCCCATCACCAGCATCGCCGGAAGCGCCGGCTGCCGCTTAATCGCCGAGTGGATCGCGATGATCAGCGCGATGCCTGCTTCACACACCACATGGTTGACCAGCAGATCGATTGCTTCGACGTGAAAGTCGGTGGTGTCGAGCGCTTGCGCGATACCCATGGCGACCTTGTTGCCCTGAAGGTAGGCGAAGGCGCGCTGAAGCGACTCTTTCATCGCCCCGTCGATCCCACCAGTGACCCGCAGTTTCCCAGTGCCCGCAGCCATGCCGACCTCGATCCGGTACAGTCCCACCTTGCCCTGGTCATCGACCGAGGCGGTGTAGACCGAGCCAGGTGCCAGGGGATCGGTCGCAATCAGGTTCCGCCCACCCTCCTCAGGCACCCCAACGAAGCGCTCCTCGCGGCTCTCGTTGTCGATGTACGAGAATGAGGTCTGGTGGTACTCGAAGGAGCCCATCTTCTTGAGTTGTTCCTTCACCCGCCGCCGTCCCTCGACGGCCAGTTCCACCAGCTCGGCAAGCTCGTCTTTCGTTACCGCGCCGTCAGGGTAGATCAGCTTCATCAGTCCGGCGACCGTTTTGCGTACGGCCTTGACGTCGCGGGCATTCAGGTGGGCACCGAGCGCGAAGTGTCGGTCAATCACTTCGGTGAAGTTGTGCCGCCGCAAATCGTGAAGCGCCTCGGCGAGGTAGTCCACAATGAACCCGTAGCCGTTGGTGAAGTACTCCACCCGCATCTTGTCGATTTCCCAGCCTGGGATGTAGAAGTGGATGCGGTCGAGGAAGGCCATATCCTCACGGATGACCTCCGGCATCGGCGCGAAGAGGTGTGAGGAGCGCACCATGACATCAACCGGCTGATTGGTGTTCCCGAACAGGGCGATGGAGGCTGTACCAGAGAGCGAGTCCTTGCCGCGCGCGAAGGTGCCCGACTCGCAGTAGGTCTTCAGCGTGGTCACCACCTCCTTCGGCATCTTCTGGAGGTCGGCGACCTCGTCAAAGGCAATCGAGTCCCAGAGCCCCACCAGGCCGATTTTGCCCGTAGCCATGTTGTAGAACAGGTTGGCCACGGTAGTCGGGCCGGTAAGCAGGATGGTGTAGGGGCTCAGTTCTTGGAAGCCATAGGACTTGCCGGTGCCGCGTGGCCCAAGCTCAACGAGGTTGTAGTTCTGCTCGCACAGCGGGATGAGCCGCACGAGAAAGAGCAGCTTCACGCGACGGCTGAAGTGCGACGGCTCCAAGCCAATGCTCCGCACCATCAGGTCGATCCACTCGTCCGAGGAGAACTGCGTGCGTGCCTCGCGGTACTCATCAAGGTCAAATGAGGCAATCTGGATTGGCTTGATCTCCTGGATCCAGAAGGGGCTGCGCTTCCCCTTTTGCTCCTCATCGTACTGGTGCTGGAGGTCGATCTGCGCCCAAATGCCGCCCATCAGCAGGCGGTCATACTCGCGGACATAGCGCTCGGGGATGTGGATATAGCGGTTGCCGAAATTGGTCAACTCGCCCCAGTACTTATCGTCCTCGGCCAGGTAGCGCACGCGCACCTTGTCGATAAAGGTGTGACGGCCCTTCTCGCGCACCTTCGACTGGGCCTTGTTGGCCTCATCGGGTCGCACAAAGTTATCGGCGAGGGTCGCATTGACGATACGCAGCCCAGCGTCGATGGCGACGGGATCGTCGGTTGCACAATATTTGCCGAGCAGATACTCAAGCACAAAGACCGGCACGTTGGCACCGACCTTCACTTTACGCACCAAGTCCTTACGCACCACCCGGCCAGCGAAGACGGATGCGACTTTGCGGTCGGCCTCACTCATAGGGGTTCTCCCAGCCAGCCGAGATGAGCGGCCACGAATAGCCACAGGTATTCTCACCACAGAGCCACAGAGGCACAGAGATTCTGATCATTTGACAAAAAGGTTCGGCCTCTGTGGCTCTGTGGCTCTGTGGTTTGATCTCATCTACCTACCATACCTCAAAGATCCAGGATCGTCACCTCGATCCGCTCAAGCTTCTCTAGCTCCCGCCCGCTGGTAGCGTCGATGAGGTGCAGCGAGACGGTCTTGCCCGGCGAGCCGGTTACCATCAAGGTGATCGTGTTTGGCTCGATGCGCTGGGCGTTCTCTGTGGTCGTTCGCAGCGCGATCTCCCCCGTCGCCTCGCTCAGGCCGTAGGTGGCGCCAATCACCTGGCTCACCGTATCGCCGCGTGAGCGTAGTTCGACACGCACGCGCGGCGGGTCTAGCTCGAACAGGCCATTCGACTGTCCACTGAGCACCACGGAGAAGAAGCGGGTACTCAGCTTCTTTGAGCCGGGGACCAGCGACCAGCTCAGGTTGGCGAGCGGGGTGACGCGGCTTGACTGAAGCGGGGTTAGGGTTAGCACGGGAATCGCCAGCTCCTGGGGGGCCGCACCGCCGTGAAAGTAGGCCCGCGCCCCACTGGCCTTGAACACGCCGAAGCCCCACGGCACGGCGATCTCTAGGCTGTCACTCAGCCCAAGCTGGGTCATCGGGACGCGCAGGAACGACGGGCTGTTCTCAGCGCCCTGGCCCACCCAGACGCGCCGCTTGAGGGCGACCGCTTGACCGCCGGGCGCATCGATCTTCATGTCGCTCTCAAGTTCATCGCCAAACAAGTAGCCATGATCGGCGGTCAGGATAATCGTACGACACTCGTAGTCGTGCAGTTTGCGTACCAGGCGGGCGAGATCGGCAAGCGCGTCGTCCATGACCTTGCGGGCTAGGCGAATGTTATCGCTCTCGGCCAACTCGTCGATCTCCTGCGAGGTGACGAGAATAACCTCGGCGGCCTGTAGCTCGGCGTGCAGCGCGGTCTTCGGTTTCGGCAGCATATCTTCCAGAGTTGTCACCGCGACGGTTCCGCTCACGTGGCGGCGAAACCAGTCCACCCGCGTGCGCCGATCTTTCAGTTGGGTCTCGCCAACCTGTAGGGCCAGCTTGCAATCCTTGGTCTGCACGACCGTGCCGCGTTCGGTGCCGGGCATGAGCGCAGCCATGCCGATGGGCGTGATGCTCGGCAAGGTGCCGAGGGCCACATCGAGCCGACACCGAAACGCATCGCCCAGGCTCTGGACAAGCTCGCGGGCCATCTCGAAGCGCAAGGCGTCCACCAGCACGTATGCGGTCTTGCCCTCGCGGATGGCCGGCTGAACCGTGTTGGCGAAAATCTCCCGCTGGGGCGTGATGCCTGGGACGTGAAAGCGGGTCGCGGCAAGCGCACGGGTGAAGCGCTCGGCAAGCGCACCACCGACGGCCATAAAGCGCTGGCGTGCCCGGGCGACAAGCTGCTCTAGGCTTGGGTTCTCCTCAAGATCATAGGTGTGCCAGCGGCGCTCAAGGGTGCGCTGGTAGGTGTCCAGCATGCACCAGGGCTGCTCGCCTTCGACGTATGAGCGCAGAAGCGCTTCGGGTCGCTCGGGGAACCCTTTCAGCTCACGCTCGACGCGGGCCGCTTCGACAAGCAGTTGCCCGACCGTGTGGACGATGGCCCAGCGCGCACGGAGCGCCGGTCGCTGTGTCGCCCAGAAGCTGGTCTGACGCTGGAACGCAAGGTCGATCAGCGCGGGCGTTGGCGCGGCCACGAGCGACAGCTCGACCGCCGCCTGGAGCGCTGTCTCTACCGATGCAAAGGTCTCGCTCGCACGAATCTCGTCGAGGCGAAACGCCACGGTGTCCAGCCCAAGCGCCCCGCCGATCAACTCGGCCAGACGGGCGTAGCTCTCCTGAAGGTCGCGGCGCAGCCGCCATGTGCGCGCAAGGGTCGCGCAGGCAGCACGGGCAGCCTCGTTCGGCAGGCTGATGCTCGCGAGTTCTGGCGGTACGCCGTGGAGGCCAGCGAGAAATTCCGTGGTGAGTACGTGGCGTGCGAGGCGCGTACGCAGCTCATCGCAGCCGACGTGCGTCGGCAGGTTTGTTCCGAACACGGGGCTGAGGATTCTAGCCAGATCATCCTGCGCCCGTCGCTCGACGATCTGCTCGTCGTAGCGGGCGCTGCTCAGAAAGCGCAGGGCTACCTCGGGTGCGCTGCTTGTGCCGAAGATCGCGGCAAGCACCGGCGAGCCACCCTCTTGGTCATCAAGTTGGTCGAGGTCGGCCAGCCCCAGTTGCCCGGCTTCCACTTGGCGGGCCAATTCTTCGGCACGCTCATCGCCCAAGCGCTCGCGCAGCGCACGGCGAGCGATGACCGAAAGTCGGGTATTCCGCACCGCCACCGCTTGCCCTGGGCGCATCAGCGCAGCGGTGGCCGCAAACTCCGCCAGCGCATCGAGGGTCGCGTCATCGTCGCGGGGGACATACACCACCAATCGCGGGGCCACATCGTCGGCCAACAGCGCGTCGATCTGGTGCCGCAGGGCAAAGAAGCTCCCCGCATACGTCACCACCGTGGTGTCGGCCAGATGCAGCTGATCAACCAGCGCACCATAGTGGCGCTCAGGGTCGAGCCAGAGCACCATGCGCTGCTCGGCGACTTGGCGGGCGATAGTTGTGCGGAGATGGTCAGTGACAAGGTTCATAGGTACTGCTGTCAAGGCGCAAGCAACGCGCAAGAACACGGAAGCCTGCGGAAGAAACACGGAAAACGCGATTTTACGCGATTATGCTTGTGCATAATACGCGCCACGACCGCGACCGACAAGTGTGATCACACCCGCTGCATACAGCTTCCGCAAGAGGTAGGTCGCCTGATCTTCCGTGATGTGACAGAGATCGACCACGTCTTTCCGCGTGATCCGACCGTGGTTCTTCACGTATTGCAGCACCATTTGCTCTTGTTGGATCGAGTCAAACCCTGCCTGGCGCACATAGTCGGCAGACTGGCCCAGATCACGATAGACCCGTGGGCTCAGGGTGTACGTGCGGCTCTTCGTGACTCCGTGGGCCTCAATCATCCCAGTCTCGACAAGCCGCTCCATGACAGCCCGTGTCGTGAACTCATTCTTCTGAATAGACTGAGTGGCCTCGGCTAGGTTGATTCGGCGTTGCGTGCGTAGGCGCGCTAGGACAATCAGCGCATCAAGCGAGATTCGCCGCTGGGTTTGGTTTTCCTGCTCCAGGATCATGCGTAGGAACGGCAGATCGGCCTCGGCGCTACTCATCACGACCACGACCGTTGTCTGGTCGCTGCGTGTGTAATCCGGGGCTGGACGACCAAAACGTAGGAGTCCTTCGTAGATCAGGTCAACGCCGCGCCCGGTGCGCTCGGCGAGGCCAATGCGTTTGATTGCATCCGCCAGCGCGGGGTTGCGCGGTTTAGGCTCGACGACGAGCAAATTGGCGAGGGTCACGCCGTCAACGAAACCGCCAGGGTTGCTGATGGTGAAGCCGTCCGCCTCCCAGCGTACATGAACCGCTCCGCGCCGTGTGTAGTCGCGGTGAACCAGCGCGTTGACGAACGCCTCACGGAAGGAGCGCCGGTCAAGCGTCGGGATCGGCACGCGGAACATGCCCATCTGCACCTCATCCTCCTCGACCCGCGCCTCAAATTGCTCTAGCACGCGCTCGAAGGTCTTCAGCAGTGGGGCGCGATAGAAGTCATTGACGCGCACTTGGGTGCCATCAAGGACTTGGAAAGCGACCTCGTGGGTTGGCAGGTGCTCACGCAGCGCGGCCTCACGTCCAAGGATGAGCAGACCGGCCACGGTAGGCACGCGGCGTCCTTGCTCACTACGCACCAAACCCAATGCGCCATCCAGCTCGTTGTCACTCAGGCCAATCAGCGAACGGTCGCCGGCGTAACGCTCGATCATCTGGCGTAGGCGCTCACGCTCCAGCGGGTCTAAATCAGCCTCGCTGGCATTCGTCATCGGCAGCGCAGCATAGTCAAGGGTGCCAAGATCAGACTGGCGGCTCGTGAACTCGTGCGGGTAGAACGGCACGCATTGTGGCGTCCCGTCCGCCTGGAGCCGACGGCGCTGAAGGAGTCCTTCCGATGTCGCCACCAACCGGGTCGAGCGCGGCACCTCGATTCGGGCGATGGTGACGCCTTCCTCGACCAGCACGCTGATGCGTACGCTCAGCGGCGGGTTGGTGCGGTTGGCGATCATGGCGCTCATCCCGCTGATATTTTGATGCTCAGCGTGCAGCCCCGTCAGCCGTCCGTCGTCCTCGACACCCAGGTAGATCGCGCCGCCTTCGGTGTTTGCTAGGCAGACCACGGCGGCGACAAGTTCGGCGTCCGGCAGACGCTTGATGTCGCTCTTGAACTCGACCGTAAGCGCCTCACGCTCGGGAATGGTTCGCATCATTGCACCATCCCCCTCTCCCGCATCTGCTGCCCAATGCTGCTCCACTCGTACTTGCCCGCCAGTAGCTCCTCCCAGTACTGCTTCGCCTCCTTCCACGGCACCAGTTCGTGCAGCGGGGCGATGGTCAGCACCACGCCGTCGTTCAGGTCGGGGGTGAGGTCGTGCCGCACTGCACGCTCTAGGCGTCCGCGTAGCTCGCCGATGTCGGCGACCAGCGCCTCCTGGCGCTCGCTGTCGCGCTCGGCCTGGCGCAGCTCGCGCCCCGTCAGCCCGCCCTTCGCCGCCTGGAAGCGGGCCAGCCGCTCCTGCTCCAGGCGCAGCTTTGGCTCGACGTAGCTCATCAGGGCTTTCGAGAGGGTGTCGCCGTCGAGGCGGTGCAGATACAGCCAGAGGGCGTAGCTGCGCTTGGGCGACTGGAGCAGCCAGTAGATTGGGGCTTTGCGCCGACTCTTGGCGTAGCGCTTGAGGTGGTTGGCCCAGAAGCCGCCCACCCCCGGTCGGCGCAGGTACTCGCGCAGTTCGGCAACGCCCAGGGCCGCGCAGACCTCGCGCTCGTAGGCTTCGGCACGCGCCCCAAAGACCACATCCAGCGCGGCGCGCACGCGCCCCACGATGTCGTCAGCGTGAGCCGGGTCGTCCACCAGAATGCCGTCCGTGTCGCTGGATAGCGGGTAGCCGTCAGGCAGCGCACGCAGCGGCAGCCCGTCAGCGCCCGTGAGCATCCCCGGCGAACAGGCCGGTAGCGGCGCAAACGGGTCAGGCAGCGCGGGCAGGGTCAGTTCGCCGGTGGCGTGGCGGATGTCGAAGCGCCCAAAGGCGCAGCCGGTGAGGTAGGCGATGAGATCACCACAGAGGCGCAGAGTCACAGAGGTTGAATCGCTCTGATCTCCGATCTCATCGTTATTCTCATCCCCATCCTCTTCTTCCTCCGAACTCTGTGCCTCTGTGCCTCTGTGGTTTACGCCCGCGTCCTCAATCGCCGCCCGATCCTCACCATCAATCCCGTAGAGCGCAAAGGCGATTATGTCAATCTCGCGCTGGTTGGCGGCAAGCTGCGCCTCGGTGTCAGCCACCC
>CAIWXH010000287.1 GCA_903916565.1 uncultured Oscillochloris sp.
CAGTGCTTCACCCTGTGGCGGCGCTTGCTGCCCTCACTGCTGCCCCACCTAATCCGTAATCACCCCAACGCACCCCCGTCCCCCCCAACTTCCCCCGCCACCGGCTCCTCATCGGGCGGGGCGCTGCCCAACATACGCGCCAGGATTTCTTTAATGACTGTAGATGGACATCAATCTTTCTCAAAATACTATCTTTATCATTGGGTCTCCCGTTCAAGCGATCAGCCCAATTTCTTCCGGTGTGAATCACATCCCAATCTGATCGGGCTTGTTCATAGCGACCACGCCCAGGGGCGTGGTTGCCAAAGCCATCGACACAGGAATTCCATAATGGACGATTGATTTTGATCAATGCAGCCTCAATCGTACTGATCATATCGGAACCCTCTCGCTCGAAAATCGCAAATCTGCAAGAAAATTCATTCAGATCAAGTCCCATACCATCACTGATGCTTCTGCTGTGTTCACGAAGCCTGCTGGATAATTCATTAGATTGATTTGCCCCTGTATCTGAAACCCTTGACTGTCTCCATCCCGTTGGCACTGCCTTCCCAACATAGATAGGAAAGTCATAAGCAAGCCGATTTAACTCAGCATACCGCTTATAGATTGGATTGCTCCCCGTGTAGTAAAGCGCATAAACGCCAGTTCCAGAAAATCTCTCCGGTGGTGGTAGACAATAAACGGGTGTTCCATTGAAAAAGCGAACGGCATCTTTAACGAGTTCAGCAAAAGCTTCGTTGTGGTAGATGTGCTTGCTTCGGTCAAAAGGTTCTTGAATCATTTAGTGGCTTCTTTAACTTGTGAATACCAATGAAGGCTACTATTGAACCTTGCAACTTCCGTATGAAAGGGGTGAATATACCATGTTTTCTTTGTGAAGACAAGGATATATGAATGATTGTTTGATGGCGTAGCGTGGCCGGTCGGCGTATTTGAGCGCCCGCGCTGTGTTCAGCACCGCCAGCACCGCCGCGACGAGCGCCTGCTTACTCGGGTAGCGGGTCGTCTCGGCGACGACATCCAGCAGAATGGTGTGGATCGTCCCGCGCTGCTCGTCGGACAGCCCAAGGGTTGCCTTCGCCGCATCCAGCGCGGCCAACACGCGCTCGCGCAGCGCCAACAGTTTTGGCTCGGCTTCCTCAGTGTTTGTATCATCAAGGAAGCGGCGGCGGCGCTCATAGTCAGCGGCAGCCTCGCGGTGGCGTTGCAGCACCTGACGGGCATCGGCGTGCAGCGCGGCAATCAACTGTTGCACCTCGGTGACCAGCAGCGCCTCGTTGCGTTCTTCCGTGCCTAGCGGCAGCGCACGGGCGAGCCAAGGCTCCCGGTCAACCGCCAACTCACGCTCCATGCGGTCGGGGTCGGTGAACGAGGCGCAGCTACAGCGCCGCTCGATCTGGGTGATGGCGTCGGTGAGGTCGGCGGGCAGGCTGGCCGACGGGCCGCTGGCCCAGATGCCAAGCGCCGCCGTCACATCAAGGTGCGCCACCTCGCGCACGGTGGTGCCCGCACGCTCGTAGAGGCGCAGCTCGCGCCCGTTGGTGAGCAGGCCCAAGTCTACGGCGAGCAACTGCATGTAGCCCCAAAGCTGCCCAAGATGACTGTCAGGGTCGCTGGCATCGCGGGTCAGGGGCAGCGTGGTGTTCTTGTTTTCGACGACAAAGCAGGTGCCGTAGACCGCGACGTTGGGCGCATAATCAGGGCGATCCCCACGGCGCTGAAGGTTATAGTTTTGATCGCCGGGGGCAAAGCCGAGCAGATCAAGCAGCGGGCCAACAATCGCGTGGTCTACAATCGAGGCTTCATCGCCGCTGCGTTCCTGGGGCGGTTTGGCGAGATAGGTTTGGAAGTCGGTGCCGCGAAAGCCATTGCGCGTGAAGATCTGCTGAAACCCGGTGAGGAACGCAGCAGGTGCGGGGGGCGTGGTCATACTGTAGCTCTCTACCGCACCGCCTGAGGCGTGTAATCTACGCGGGGGTGATAGATTGACTGGAGGCTGGTCACAAACGCCTGTTTGATCTGCGCCAGCTCGTGCATCGTCAAGGGTGCCTCTTCCAGCTCGCCCTCGCGTATTCGCAGATCGATGATCGCCTGCACCAACTCTTCAAGGGTCTGGGTACCAGCCGCGCCACGCGCAAGCGCCAGTTTGCCATTTTGGGCCTTCGAGCGCACCGTGGCCTCGACCGAATCGGCAAGCATCAAGATGGCATGCTCGCGGGTATGGGGGCGCGGGCCAGGGTAGCGAAAGTCCTCTTCGCGCACGGTGTCATGCTGCTGAAGCGCCTGCTGATAGAAGTGCTTGATCAGGCCGGTGCCGTGGTGGGTCGAGATAAAGTCAATCAGCTTGGCGGGCAGCCCGGCGGCGCGGGCCATCTTCACACCCTCGCGCACATGGTCCACGATGATCTGCGCGCTGGTGATCGGGTCAAGCTCATTGTGAACATTCTCGCGCCCCATCTGATTATCGGTAAAAAAATAGGGCCGGATGGTCTTGCCAATGTCGTGGTAGTAGGCGGCCACGCGCAGCAGCAGCGCGTCGGCACCAACCACCTCGGCGGCGGCCTCGGCCAGATTGCCCACCGCCACGCTGTGATAGTAGGTGCCCGGCGCCTCACGGATCAGCTTCCGCAACAGCGGGCGCGACGGGTGGGCCAGTTCCATTAGTTGCAGCGGGGTGACCTGCCCGGCGGCGCGGCTGACCAAGTTGAAAACCCCAAGCGAGAGGATCGTCGCCAAGGTGCCGTTGATGCTGGCGAAGATCAGCTTGGGCAGCAGCACGCCCGCCAGCGCTGCGACCTGCACCGTGGGCGACTCGATCAGCCAAAAGGCGATCTCGGAGCCGATGACGGTGAGGGCGACGCCGACCCCGGCGAGGATGAAAGTACGCAGCTTATCGGCGCTGCGGGCGGCGAGGATCGCCACGACACAACTGGCGAACATCGTCACCGCCAGCGGCAGCGCGTTGTTCTGCATGACGCCAATCACCAAGGACATGAGCGCGGAGGCGGCCAGGGCCAAGCGGCCATTGAAGACCACGGCGAAGACGATGCCCACCGTCGCCAGGGGAAAGGCGTAGGGCCAGAGGTCGGCCAGCGGCTGGCCGAGGCGCGCAATGATCAAGGTGGCGTCAATGATGATAATAATCACCAGCAGCGAGCGCGGCTTGAGCGCGATGGCTGCCTCGAAGCTCAGCGCGTAGGCGATAAAGCCGCTGGCAAGCAGCGCGGACAACAGCCCCCGGCCCACGATGTTGGGCCAGCCAAGCGGGCGGGGCAGCGCGCCTGTGTGTTGCAGCTTCTCGATAAGCTCGGGGGTGACAATCTCGCCCGCGCTGACGATGCGTTCGCCCGCCAGCACATGCGCCGACTGCGGCGGCACACTGTTGCGGGCCTCCTGGCGCCGCAGGGCCGTGGCCGTCTCGTCGAGCGTGCGATTCACCCGCAGAAACGACTCGGTGAAGGACTTCGCCAAGTCGCGCTGGGTCGGCGTCAGGCTCGTCGTGGCAAGCCAGTAGGTCAGCCAGCGCTCGCGCAGTTGAATCAGGGCGCGCTCATCAATGGCGTAGTCGTAGCGCTCGATGGCTCGGTCGTACAGACTGAGCGTCTGAGTGCACAACTGCGCCCAACTGACCTCATCAAGCGCAAGGATCAGGTCGGCCTGGCCCTCGCCGATCTTGAGCGCAGCATTCGGCAGCGTGATCAGAGTCGCCATCCGTTCGGCGTGCGCCAGCGCGGGGTTGTCGCGCACACTCGTCACCGTGTCGAGCAGCGCGACGAGGCTCTGGCGCTGCTGCACCGGCAGCGTCGGGTCGTAGACATAGACCAGATTATCCTGGCTATTCTCGGCCTGGAACTGGCGCTCGGCGGTGAGTACCGCGCTGGTGTAGATGTCCTCGGTGGGCGCCCAGATGCTGAGCGGGCTAGGCTTGCCCACAGCGAGCTGGTCGTACTGACCCGGCAGGCTGAAGGTGAGGGCAGTCCAAATCCCAACCACTAAGAGGAAACCCTCTAGGACAAGGGTGAACCAGCTATGGCTGGTAAGCGCCTTGATGGGATGGAGTGGACGAAAGCGGGGGAGACTGGCATGCCAGCGGCGGCGGGTAATGTTCATGATCGCGTATCGCCGGCGTGGGCGGCAAACCCGTGTCGGCGCGTGGCGGCCCCGGCGCTCCGAGGTCGCAGGCGGCGCTTCGCTACGTGAGCAACTCGCGTGCCACCTGGCTAATGGCGCGCCCCTCGGCACGACCCTTGAAGCGCTCGATGAGCACGGGCATCAGCTTGCCCAGACTAGACGGCCCGCTCAGCCCAAGCTCGGCGATGATCGCCGCGACAGCCGGGCGCAGCTCCTCAACGCTCATCTGGGTGGGCAGATACGTCTGAAGGATCGCCAGTTCCGCCTCTTCCTTGGCGGCGAGTTCGGCGCGACCGCCCGCGTGGTACATCTCAGCGGCCTCGTGGCGGCGCTTAATCTCCTTGGCGATCACGGCCTCTTGGGCCTCGGCAGCCAGGGGCGCGTGGGGGTCGGCGCTAATCGCGGCCAAGGCCGTCTCACGGGCGGCGGGGTCAGCCGCGTAGCGGGCCTCGATAGCGCGCACCTCGGCGTCATACTTCTGCTTGGCCGCCTCAAGCTGGGCATTCTGGATGGCGGCGCGGGCACCGCGAATCGTCTCAACGCGAATCTTCTCGCCCGCCTTCATCGCAATCTTGAGATCATCAAACAGACGCTCACTGATCGTCATAGGTCACCTCAAATCTACAGGCTTATGGCGGTTGCAAAGTCAACCTTTGCCCCTCACCCCCGGCCCTCAAGGGGAGAGGGGAGATTCCGTGACAGGAAGCGTTCGGCTCCCCCTCTCCCGCTCAGGGAGAGGGGGCAGGGGGGTGAGGGTTGTGCGGCGGGGGAGGGCGAGGCAACCGCCATCCTTTACAGGCGCACCCGGCGCGGAAAGACCCGCTGCTTCTCGGCAGTGATAATGGCGCGGATCTGGTTCACTGCATCGTCGAGCCGATCCTCGTGATTCAGCACCACATAGTCGAAATGCTCAACCTGCTGGAGCTCGTGGGCGGCCAATGCCAGGCGCCGGTCAATCTCCTCGGCGCTCTCGGTGCGCCGGACTGCTAGGCGGCGGCGCAGCTCGGCGGGCGAGCCAGGGGCAATGAAGATGAAAAGCGCCTCGGGGGCGATGCGCTTGACCGTAGCCGCCCCATCGACATTAATTCGCAGCAGCACATCGCGCCCGCTCGCCATCGCCTGGCGCACCTCGAACTTCGGGATGCCCTTGTATTGGCCGTAGACCTCGGCCCATTCGATCAGCTCCTCGTCGCGGATCATCGCCTCGAAGCGCTCGCTGCTGACAAAATGATAATCGTAACCGTCGCTCTCGCCGGGACGAACGGCCCGACTGGTGGCCGTGACGACAAAGTGGAACGGGAAGTCCAGTTCACGCATCCGCGTCAGCACCGAGTCTTTGCCGACCCCCGATGGGCCAGAAATGACTACCAGCAGCGGGTGCGGGGGCTGTCCGTCGAGGAGCGGATTGTGGGCGCAAGTGTTCATGCGGGTCGCTTATGGTATCCTGATGCGGCTACAGACGTTGGTATCGCCAGCTTACAGCGCCCGCCCGGTGGCTGAAGCCACGGGCTACGGGGTACGAAGGCCGCCTACGCGGCCTAGCTAAGCCTGCGAAGGCAGGCTTTGTCAACCAAGAGCCGGGGGCTTCAGCCCCCCGGCGAGCGGTCGCATCCTGGTAGAGAGACAAACCGTGTACTTTGACTCACTCACCCTTACCGCCGTCACCGACGAGCTACGCGAGACGATTCTGGGGGGGCGCATCCAGCGGGTGGTGCTCACCGGGCCGCTGAGTGTTGGCCTGGAGATTTACGCCCACGGACGCCGACACCAGTTGCTGGCCTCGGCGCACCCGCAGTTTGCCCGCGTCCATCTGGTGCGGGGCAAACTCACCCGTGGTGTGGCGCAGGACACCCCCATGCTCCTGCTGATGCGTAAATACATACTTGGCGGTCGCGTGGTCGGCGTCGAACAACCCCCGTTCGAGCGCGTCCTTCTGCTTAGTATAGTCAAAGCCCTTAACTTGTGCAACCGGGGCGAGGATGCGGCGTTGGCGGTTGCAACGTCGCCCGCCGGGGGGCTGAAGCCCCCGGCTCTTGATGTGCGAAGCCTGCTAACGCAGGCTCGGCAGCCCGCTTCAGCGGGCTTTGCAGATCCTAGCCCGTGGCTTCAGCCACCGGGCGTGGGGCCGCAGCACGACGTTGCAACCGCCATGGAAGATGAGGCGTTGGCCGATGAGGTTGACCTGGACGATGGCCCGGAGCCTTCGTTCACTGGCACCCTGCTGCACTGTGAGCTGGTGATCGAGCCGCAGGATCGGCGCAGCAACATCATCTTGGTGGATGCCAATAACCTCATTCTCGACAGCGTGAAGCGGGTGACGCCGCGCATGAGCAGCCGCATCGTCATGCCCCGGCAAGTCTACGCGGTGCCGCCGCCGCTTGACAAGCGCGATCCGGCCCATGCGACGGCTGCCGACATCGAGGCGCTGGCCGCTGGTGGCACGCAAGATCTGGCGAAGGCGCTAGTGACCGCTTACAAAGGTGTGTCGCCGCAAGTCGCCCGCGAGGTCGTCTTGCGCGCCCTCGGTCGCCCGCAAGCGAGCCTCGACGAAGCGCTGCCGCACTACACCATCGCCGCCCGCCTGCGCGAATTGGTGACCAGCCCGCCTGCGCCTACACTCGTCCCCGGCACCGAGGGGCCAAGCGCCTACGCGCCCTACACGCTCACGCACCTTGCGGGCGCCGAGCCAGCCGCCAGCATGAGCGCCGCGCTGGAGGCGTTCTACAGCGCCCGCGAGGCGGTGACCGGCCACAGTCAGCGCCGGGACGCCTTGGGCCAGGCGTTTGCCGCCGCCCGCGAGCGCTTGGCCCGCCAGCACGACCAAATCGCTGGCGAGCTGGACAAGGCCCGTGAGCTGGAGCGGCTGCGCTGGGAGGGCGAGATGATCTTCGCCTTTCTGCACGAGTTGCGCCCCGGCCAGTTGAGCCTTGAACTCGAAGGGCGCACCATCACGCTTGACCCGCGCCAGAGCGCGGTTGAGCAGGCGCAGGCGCGCTTTAAGCAGTACGACAAGGCCAAGAGCGCCATCGCTGGGCTGCCCGAGCGCCTCGTCGCGGTCGCCAATCGCCTGCTTGGCCTTGATGAACTGGCCGCCCTGCTGCTGCTAAGCGACGAGTTCGCGCAGATCGAGCAGATTGCGCTTGAGGCCGAGGAGCTAGGCTACCTGCGCGAACACCCCGACCCGGCGGCGAAGCGGCGCCCGCGTGTGCCAAAAGCGCGCCCGCTGCGCCTGCTTTCCAGCGATGGCATGGAGATTTTCGTCGGGCGCAGCGCCCGCCAGAATGAGGAAGTCAGCTTCCGCATTGGGCGCGGCGCCGACTTGTGGGCGCACGCACGGATGATCCACGGCGCCCATGTGATTGTTCGCAGCGACGGGCGCGAGGTGCCCGAGGCGACGCTTGCCGAGGCTGCGGGCCTCGCCGCCTACTTCAGCCAGGCCCGCGACGAGCCAGCCGTCGAGGTGGATCTCTGTCGGCGGACGCTGGTGCGGAAGGTGCCCGGTGGGCCGCCCGGCCTCGTCACCTACCGCGCCGAACGCACTGTGCGGGCGGCGCCCCGGAAGCCCTGGTGACGAGGGATGAGGGATGAGGGATCACTGACCACTGACCACTGACCACTGACCACTGACCACTCACCACTGACCACTCACCACTCACCACTCACCACTCACCACTGACCACTCACCACTCACCACTCATCACTCGTCACTCGTCACTCGTCACTCACCACTCATCTACATGGGCGAAATGCCGTGCTTCTTGGCGACATGGCGGTCACGCTTCGAGAGGGTCACCC
>CAIWXH010000288.1 GCA_903916565.1 uncultured Oscillochloris sp.
GCGCTCCAGCTTGGTGGCTGGTGGTGGCTAGCCAAGGACGAGTGCCCCGAACAAATCGTCTTGCTCTGCTGGTCGCCGTTTATCCTAAATCTCATCGAGGGCCAGAGCACTATGGCAATAGCCTTGGTGCTCTGGGCGGCTTTCAAAGCCCGTCAGCGCGGTCTGCTCTGGGGGATGGCGCTGGCATGGACGCTCTCGAAGCCGCAGGTAGCGATCTGCCCCTTGCTCTGGCTGCTCTGGCAAGATCGGGGCAGCCCGCAACGGCTGCGGCTCTGGGGCGGGATCGTGCTTGGTGGCTTACTTCTGGCCCTACCGCCAACCCTGCGGAACCCAGGGATCTGGGGCGACTGGCTCACCAGCCTAGCGGCCTACAGGGGGCGGCTCCTACAAATGGCGGCATGGCAAGGGCCGAGCGTGATCCTGCTTGCTGCCGCCGCCTATCTCTGGCACCGTGCGGGCTATCGCCAGTGGCACTGGTGGATCGCCGCAACACTGTTCCCCCAGACCAGTTTCTACGCCCTGGTTGCCCTGCTGCCCGTCCTGCGCCCGCGCCTTGGCCCGTGGCTCATCGGCGGGTTGCTCCTCGCCGCAGTGCTTGAAGGGCCAAGCTCGGTGCTATTTTTACCGTGGATTCTGGCGGGCCACGCGCTCGCCGTCTGGATGATCGCCGGCGGCCCCCACGGTGTCCATGTCCACAACAAACAAGCTACCAGTGAACCAGGGTAACGGCGACCACACTTAGCGCACGGTAAAGATCACATAGTCGCCAACCGGCTGTGCCGGAAAATGGGCCGCCAAATAGGCGTGGACTGCTGGTGCGGCGACCGGGCCGCTGCGTAGTTCTAAGTCGCGCCGAAAGATCAAACGTTGATAGAGCGTCACGGCTGGCAGTGTGGCTTGCTGCACCGCGAACGCGGCCTCATCCTTTGGCAGCACCACATAGCGAATGGGCGTCACGGCGAGATAGCGCTGAAAGTTCGCGGCGTCATCCAGGATGTTGCGCTCGAACACCGGATCGTGGGCAAACCATGTCACCGGATGGCGCGTGAAGAGCGTCGCATTCCAGTAGTCCTCGACCAAAATCACCCCCGGCGGTGCCTCGCGCAGCACTGCCCACACGGGTGTTAGTGGCTTGGCCAACGACGCTTGCGCCCACTGGAAGATCATGCCCCCGACTGAGCTAAACAGCAGCAGCAGCAAGATGGGGGCAAACAGCCACCACCGTCGTTTGGCTGATACATAGGCGAGCCCATCGGCGACCAGCAGACACAGGGCCGGGAGCGCCGGGATGCACACACGCGGGTTGTTGCTCGCCCCTGGCATCGTCATGTAGAACAGCAGCACCGCCACGCCGAAGCCCAGCCAGAGGCCCAACACGTTGTAGACCAGCGCTGGGGCGTGGTCATGGCACCACAGCGCATACCCTGCGAGAAAGACCAATAGGGCCAGGATGACCAGCGTGTATGTAGTCGGCAGCAGAAAGAATTGATCGAGTACAAGCGGTGCCAAAAGGCGGAACATCGCCATGCTTGGCCCGCCCCCGACCGTGGTCGGACGGCCCAAGAGTACATAGATCATAATCAGCCACGGCAGCAGCGTAAGCGCAGGCGGCACCAGCACCAGCGCTATCTGGCGCAGCGTTGGGCGTGCGGGATCACGCCAACTGAGGGCTATAGCGCCGATAAGGGTGCCAAAGTAAAGCGGAATCAGATCCACCTTACCGAGAACCGTCAGGACACCAATGGCACCGACCCAAGCGTAGCGCCCCTCCAGAAAAGCCCAGAAGGCACCCAGCAGTAACAGCGCCGAAATTGGCTCGACAAAGCTCATCACCGCGTGTTCACGAAAGATGGGGAAGATTGCCAACAGGACGGCAGCGATGAGTCCAGCCTGTGCATTGAAGAGCCGCCGCCCCATCATATATGTCAGTACCACAACAGCGCCCGCGAGCAGCGGCAC
>CAIWXH010000289.1 GCA_903916565.1 uncultured Oscillochloris sp.
CACCTCGATGGTCGCGATCACCGCCCGGTTGCGCGCATCGTGGATCTCGATGTAGTGTTCACGCGCCTCTAGTTCATCCAGCACCGTGATGAGCGTTGGCGCAGCGATGGTGGCGCCCATTGGCGTAGTCGGCGGCGTCGCTACCCCGGTTTGGGCAAGATAGACATCAGGGACAATCACGCTGCCTTCTTCGTCGCCTGGTTCGACAAGGGAGACACGCTGCTCGACGCGCACGTAAAAGTGCGGCGCGACCTGCGCGGTGAGTTGGCGGCTAAGTGCGCCGATCAATCGAAAATGTAAGTCCGACCACTCAATTGGGTCTTCGAGATACGGATCCATCCCAGGGAAGGGTGAGGGCATCGCACACCTGCCTTTCGACGCATAGGGTTTCAGGTGCCAGGTTTCAGGTGCCAGGTGTCAGGTGTCAGGTGTCAGGCCGAACATTGAACCTTGTCCACATCCACTATTGTAGCGCGACGAGACAGGCGCGTAGACGCTCGTGCGGCCCCTATTGCAGCGTGAGCATGTACGCGACCAGGGCGTCAAGCTGGTCGGGGCGCAGGGTCTGCCCGTAGCTAGTCGGCATAAAGCCGGGGCGGTAGCCCTGGGTCAGCACCGCATTAGGGTTCACCAGCTCGCGGCGCAGCCACGCCGCCGCACTGAGGCCGTCGGGGTTCGCGGCGGCCCGCGTGGCGACCCCCGCCAGATTGGGGCCAGCGCCGCCGGGGGCGTCGGCCTGAACCGCGTGGCAGGCGATACACCACATCGTATACAGACGCTTGCCCCCAGCGGTCGGGTCAGGCGTGGCTGGCGCTTGCGCGGCACCGCAGGCGACAAGGGCGAACAGGCAGATGAGTATCAGGACGCAGCGCATTGGGATGAGTTCTCACTGTGAAATGCCGCTCGGCGGCGGGGCTTGATCATACGCCCCCGGCCTTCGTGCGCTTCGGGGGCTTCGTGGTAGAAAGTGGCGCTTGCTGCTGCGCCCAGTCTGACACCTGACACCTGACACCTTACTCCGGCACGTTGGCGCGCAGCTCGTCGAGCCAAACCCGCGCTTCGGCATCGCTGGGCGCACGCCAGTCGCCACGGGGCGAGAGCGAGCCGCCTGAGCCGACTTTTGGCCCGTTGGGCACCGCCGAGCGCTTGAACTGGCTGATCTGGAAGAAGCGAAACAGAAAAACATCGAGCCAGTGCTTGATCGCCGCTAAGTCGTAGGCCACGCGCTTCGTCTCGGGCAGACCGTCGGGCCACGCGCCGCGCCCCGCATCCGACCAGGCGTGGTAGCTCAGAAAGGCCACTTTGCTTGGGCGAAAGCCGTAGCGCGTCACGTAGTACAGGTTGAAATCCTGGAGCGCGTATGGCCCAACTTTCGCCTCCGTACTTTGGGCTGGCTCATCGGTTTCCCCAGCACTGGCCGGCACAAGCTCGGGCGAAATTTCGGTGTCGAGGATTGACTGCAGCGTGACGTTGGCGCCCGCATCAAGTTGGCCGGTGCCAATCACCCAGCGGATCAGGTGCTGAATGAGCGTCTTGGGCACCGAGGCGTTGACGTTGTAGTGCGACATGTGGTCGCCGACACCGTAGGTCGCCCAACCCAGCGCCAGCTCGCTCAGGTCGCCCGTGCCCAGCACCAGGCCGTTGTGCCGGTTCGCCAGCCGGAAAAGGTGCGAGGTGCGCTCGCCCGCCTGCACATTCTCGAAGGTGACATCGTACACCGGCTCGCCCTGCGCGTACGGGTGGCCGATGTCTTTGAGCATCTGGGTCGCCGAGGGGCGAATGTCAATCTCGCTCGCGGTGACGCCAAGCGCGGCCATGAGGGCGTGGGCGTTGGCCCGCGTGCGCTCTGAGGTGGCGAACCCCGGCATGGTGTAGGCGAGAATATGCGCCCGTGGCAGGCCGAGGCGATCCATCGTCTTGGCGGCGACAATCAGGGCGTGCGTGCTGTCGAGGCCGCCGCTTACGCCGATGATCAGCTTCGCGATCCCGGTAGCTTTCAGCCGCTTGAGCAGGCCGTGAACCTGGATGTTGTACGCCTCGTAGCAGCGGGCGTCACGGGTGGCCGGGTTGTCAGGCACGTAGGGGAAACGCTCAACATGGCGTTGCAGCGGCAGATCGCCTGCTGGCGGCGTGAAAGTGAAGGGCACCCGCCGCAGCCGCCGCAGCGCGTCGCGGTGGTCGGCGACGGTGTCGGTGTAGCTGCCGAGGCGCATCCGCTCCTGCAACAGCCGCTCCAGGTCGAGGTCGGCGACAATCAGTTGCTCAGCGTCGGCGAAGCGCTCGGACTCGGTCAGCAACTCGCCATTCTCGTAGATCAGCGCGTGGCCGTCCCAGGCCATGTCGGTCGTGCTTTCGCCAGGGCCAGCCGCCGAATAGAGGTAGGCGGCGGCGCACTTGCCCGACTGGGCGGCGCAGAGAGCGCGGCGGTAGTCGGCCTTGCCAATCGTGATGTTGCTGGCCGAGAGATTGCAGAGGACGGTTGCGCCCGCCAGGGCCGCGTAGGTGCTGGGCGGAATGGGCGTCCAGACATCCTCGCAGATCTCGGCGTGGATGAGCAGACCGGGCAGACCGACGGCCTCGTAGATCAGGTCGGGGCCGAAGGGGACGCGGGCGCCGAGTAATTCAATCGTCTGGCCCAAGGCGTCACGGGCGGCGGCGAACTGGCGCTTCTCGTAGAACTCGCGATAGTTAGGCAAGAAGCTTTTGGGCGTAACGCCCAGCACGCGCCCGCCGTGGACGGCAAGCGCACAGTTGAAGAGCTTGCCCTCGCAGCGTAGCGGCGCACCGACGAGCAGCAGGGGGCGCAAGTCGGTGCTGGCGGCGACCACGCTTTCCAGCGCGACAAGCGTGGCGTCGAGCAGCGCGTCTTGGTGGAACAGGTCGTCGTTGCTGTAGGCCGACAGACCCAGTTCGGGGAAGAGCGCGAGGGCGGCGCCAGCGGCATGGGCGCGGCGGGCGAGGGCGATGGTGCGCTCGGCGTTAAAGGGCGGGTCGGCCACGCGCACCGCTGGCACGCCCACGGCAACGCGGGCAAACCCGTGGGCGTAGATCGAGAAAAACGATGGTGCCATAGCGGTGGGCAAAGGGCGCGAGGCGTGTACCACCACGATAAAGGGCAATCGGCAATCGGCAATCGGCAATCGGCAATCGGCTATCG
>CAIWXH010000290.1 GCA_903916565.1 uncultured Oscillochloris sp.
CGATAGCCGATAGCCGATAGCCGATAGCCGATAGCCGATAGCCGATAGCCGATAGCCGATAGCCGATAGCCGATAGCCGATAGCCGATAGCCGATAGCCGATAGCCGCCTTGCGCGAGATCTTCCCAGCGTTGCGTGGAACCATACTCACGTAAACAGCGTCTCGACATCCTCGCGGCTCAGGGCCTTGAAGACGCCGCCTTCGCTGCTGATCACCTGGGCGGCGAGGGCGCGTTTCTGCTCTTGGAGACGCAGGATTTTCTCTTCGACGCTGTCGCGGGCGATCAGCTTGTAGACGAAGACGGGCCGCGTCTGGCCGATGCGATGGGCGCGGTCGGTGGCCTGCGCCTCGACGGCGGGGTTCCACCACGGATCAACGTGGATCACGTAGTCGGCGGCGGTCAGGTTCAGGCCGACGCCGCCCGCCTTCAGGCTGATCAGAAAGAAGGGCAGCTCGGGCGTGTTTTGGAAGCGGTCAACCTCGCTCTGGCGGTCGGTGGTCGAGCCGTCAATGTAGGCGTAGGCAATCTTGCGGGCGTCGAGCCCTTCACGGATGAGCGTGAGCATCTGGACGAACTGCGAGAAGATCAGCGCCTTGTGGCCCTCGGAGCGCAGCGTCTCAAGCGTGTCGAGCAGCAGCTCGAACTTGGCCGAGGTGCCCCGGAACTTGCTGTCGATCAGGCGCGGGTGGTTGCAGATCTGGCGCAGGCGCAACAGCCCCTCAAGGATCTTCATGCGGGCGTCGTCCATACCCTCCTCGTCGATCATCCCTAGCAGCAGGGCGCGGTAGTAGTCGCGGGTCTTGACATACAGTTTGCGCTGCGCCGCATCCATCTCGACGACCAAAATCTCCTCGCTGCGGGCGGGCAGATCGCGGGCGACTTGGTCTTTGGTGCGCCGGAGGATGAAGGGGTAGATCAGCTTCCGCAGCATCTGGGCGGCGTTCTCGTCCTGCTTGCGCTCGATGGGGGTGGCGAACTGCTCGCGGAAGTATTCGAGGTTGCCAAGCAGACCGGGGCTGAGGAAGGCGAACTGTGACCAGAGTTCGCTGGTGCTGTTTTCGATGGGCGTGCCGGTGAGCGCTAAACGATGCTCGGCCTCAAGCACGCGGGTGGCGCGTGAGGTTTCGGCGGCGGGGTTCTTAATCACCTGCGACTCGTCCAGAATCGCGTAGTGGAAGCGGTAGCCCTTCAGCAGTTCGATGTCGCGCAGCAGCACGCCGTAGGTCGTCAGCACCACATCGAACTGACCGAACTGCTCAGGGGTTTTGATGCGGCCCTGGTCGGCGTGAATGTGGACGCGCAGCTTGGGCGCGAACTGGGCAGCTTCGCGCTGCCAGTTGACGAGGAGCGAGCGGGGCATCACGATCAGGCTGGCGGCAGGGCGCGGCTGCTCCTCGTAGACCGACTCCAGCAGGGCGAGGGTTTCAATCGTCTTGCCGAGGCCCATATCGTCAGCCAGGATGCCGCCGAAGCCGTAGCGGCGCAGGAAGTGGAGCCAGTCGTAGCCCGCCTGCTGGTAGGGGCGCAGCGTGCCGACGAAGCTAGTCGGCAGCGCGTGCGGCTCCAGACGCTCGAAGGCGCGCAGGCGCTCGCGGCGCTCGATGAAGGTCGGGTCAATCTGGCTGGTGTCGGCGTTGTCTAGCGCCTGGTCCACAATCGACAGGTGGTGGCCCGAGAGGCGCAGGTGCCCATTGGCGCGCTCTTCGCTGAAGGCGAAAAGGTGCCGGTAGCGCTCGATCCACTCTGGGGGAATCGTGCCGAGCGAGCCGTCGGCCAGCTTGATGTAGCGCTCGCGGCGGCGAATGGCGCGCTTCAGCTCTTTCAGCGGCAGCAGTTCCTCGCCAAAGCGCACCACGGCCTCGACATCGAACCAGTCGGCGCCAGAGGTGACGTTGAAGCTCATTGTGGGGCGGCTGCGGTTCACGCGGGCGACGGTCAGCGCCTCTTCGCCGAAGATGGTGAAGTTCGCCGCCGCCAGTTTCGGCACTTCGCGCAGCAAAAAGTCAATGGGCGCGGTGCCTTTACGCAAGGTGAAGATATGTGGCTCGTCGCCCTTCTTGAGGCCAAAGCCGGTGCTAAGCTGCTGGTAGGTACTCTGTTCGACCTCGGGGTTACGCTTGATGCGTGTAAGGACGGCAGAGCCTCGCTCGCGGCGCACTTCTTCAGCGGGGAGGGTGCGGGTGTACGCCACTTCGTAGGGGCCGTAGGCAAAGCGCAGCTCGGCGCTCAGCCCGCCCTCGGCCTCGCTGAGATAGAGCCGGGGCGCAGGCGGCTCCTCAATCGTCGCCCACTGAATGATCTGGCCGCGCACCGGCACGCGGGCGCTGAGCGGAATCAGGTACTCATCGAGGAAGTCGGCCTCGGCGCTGGCGGGGATCCGCACACGCGGATAATTGGCGATCAGGTCAGCACCGGGGCCACCATCGGCCAGGCGAAAGACGTGGTTGTCGGCGAGGAGCCACTGGGGGTCGCGGCTGATGACGTGGGTGTAGCCGGGGCGCAGGGTGAGCTGCTGCCCGCCCATGGCGACCCGGAAGCGGGCGTCAATAAAGCCGCCGTCGCGCTCAAGCTCAAGCTCAAGCGTGGCGGCCTCGTCGCTGACGATAAGGCGCCCACCGCTAATGGGATGCTGCTCCTCGCCCACGTAGGCGATACAGCCGAGGAGCATGGGCAGCAGCGTGGCGAGCGTCTTGGTGCCGCTGTACCAGGCCCCGTGGTTGCCGCCGCTGGCTGCGGTAATGGCGGTGTTCGCGGCGGCCACGGCGGTGAGGGGCATCGTCGGGTAGCTCTCGGGGCCGACCGGGCTACGCATCGTCTTGAGTTGCTCGTGGAGCTTTTGGCGCTCAATCGCTGCCGTGATGATCTCGCTGTCGCCGTCGTGGCCGGGGGGCAGCAGGCGCCCATTGAGCGTATACGGGATGACATGCCAGGTCTGGCCGCGCTCTTGGAGACTGAAGATGATCACGTTGCCGCTGGGGGGCGCGGCGGCGGGGCGAATCGGCGACTTGATGGCTTGGTCGAGGACCGCCCGCCACACGGGCGGCGGGTTGAGCCGCAGGTGGTCGCGCAGGGCGAGGAGGGCGGCGACCCGGTGCTTGCAGAGGCCCCAGCCGAAGGTGTTGCGGCAGGTGCAATGGGGCTGCACGAAGTTGCCCAAGAGACTAACCTTGACCTCGAAGGGCACGCCGCTCCCCTCAGAAACCAGGACGAGCGCCGAGGTTCCAGTACTCTGCTCGACCTTGGCTAGCCCTTTGCGATGCAGCTCGCGCCCTTGTTTGAGCGTCTGGGGGTGCGTGCCGTGGAGGAGCTGATCAACCGGAATGGTTTCGGCGGTCAGCAGAAAGAGCATAGTACAACCTGCTTTATACTGGTGGCGCACCCCGCTCACGCTCTGGAGGGGGCGCCGGGCTTCTAACGATAGCCGATAGCCGATAGCCGATAGCCGATAGCCGATAGCCGATAGCCGATAGCCGGTGGCCGGTGGCCGGTGGCCGGTGGCCGGTGGCCGATAGCCGGTGGCCGGTGGCCGATAGCCGA
>CAIWXH010000291.1 GCA_903916565.1 uncultured Oscillochloris sp.
ATAGCCGATAGCCGATAGCCGATAGCCGATAGCCGATAGCCGATAGCCGATAGCCGATAGCCGATAGCCGATAGCCGATAGCCGATAGCCGATAGGACGACATCCTACAGCGCTATCTACATCTACACTTTACGATCAGCTCAGTAGATTGCTCTGTGTGCCTTTCGGTTATCGGCTATCGGCTATCGGCTATTCCCCGAGCCGAGGGGCACGCACCACACGAAAACCGAAGACGTAGTTGCCGCCGTCGAGGAAGTACCTGCCCCGCGCCCCGCAGCGAACATTTGAGCTACTACTATACCAAGAACCCCCTCTCCAGGGTACATCGTCATCTGTAAAGTCTTTCTTAACCTGCCCGCTCTGCGCCGGGTACCCGGCGTAGCTGCTTGTTGTGACTTCCCACACATTACCAGCCATATCCATAGCCCCACAGGCCGCCGCACCCGCCGGACAGCAGCCCACAGGTGCTGGTTTCTTCAGTCCGCTGGCGTCATAGATTGCCCGATCCGGGGTTGGCGCATCATTGCCCCAGGGGTAGTCTCTCCGTGAACCTCGCGCATCATATGCGGCGGACGCCTCCCACTCCGCCTCCGTGGGCAGCCGCAGCGCATAGCCTGTCGGCAGATTATCGGCCATTTGTGCATTGAGCCAGGCACAGTAGGCTGTAGCCATGCCCCATGTAATACCAATCACCGGCTGGTTCGGGCCATCCCAGGGTGCCGTACCCCAAAGATACGGCGTATTGTCCTTGCCTCGCGCAGCGGCGAGGAACGCCGCGTACTGCGCGACCGTGATGGGCAGCCGCGCCATCCAGAACGCCTGCAGTGCGATGGTGGCGCTGCCCTGATCTTTCTCCCACCCACCGATGCGGTACGTTCCATCAGGCACGTGGCACCAGTAGGGCGGCGGTAGTTCACCCCATGCCTGTGGCCCAACACGCTCGTCGCGCCGTGTGATCTCACGCCGCCACTGCTCGGGCAACACCGGGAATCGGGGGTCGCCGAGTGTCCCTGCGAACTGCGCGGCGCGGAGACGCTCGGCGAAAGGCAGCGCCGGGGTCTCCGCGAGTCGCGCCGCAACGAGCGCCGCGTCGCCGCGAGAATCAGGATTCGCCGCCGCCCCCGTGATCTGCGCCAGGGCGTCGTCGTAACGACATGCCTTCACGAGATCGACCACGCCCGTGAGCAGAACCCTTCGTCGTCGTCGCTCCTGCGCCTGCGCCTGTCGGGCCTCGGCCTGGCACTGCGCCTCGCGCTCGACCCGTGCGTGCCCCAGCAACTCGGCAGCATCCGTGTCACCCGGTGCTTCGGCGAGCAACGCATCCAGGGCAACCACCGCCGCCGCCCAGTCGCCGCCGTCAGCGGCGGCCAGCGCCGCATCGTAGTGTCCCTCGCGGCGCTGGCGGGCCTCGGCCCATACCCGCAGCCCGTCGGGGTCGGGGGCACCCGGCAGGCGAGATTCGAGATCCGCAAGCCCGCCCAGCACAGCCTGCCAGTCGTCGGCATCCCGCATAGCCCGCAGGTCGGCGTAGAGCGCCTGGATGCCAAGGTGGTGCCGCGCCTCGGCGCGGCGGGCCTGCACATCGCGGAAGCCTGGGTCGGCGGCGGCAATCTCGGTGAACAGCGGCTCGGCCTGCGCCCAGCGGCGCTGGAGCGTGGCACTCAGCGCCTTGCGCCAGAGTCGCTCGATGGCGGCGGGCGTCAGCGGGACGGGCGGGGGGGCAACATCAGGCATCGGAGCCAGCCACGCATCCGCTGGCACATCGGGCACGACGGTGCCCAATTCGGCGGCGCGGGCGCGCAGGGCGCGCAGCAGCCGACCCACGCCCTGCGGCTCGGACAGGCTGACCCAGTGCCAGCGGGCGAGGCGGGCGGGTACCTCGCAAGGTTCCAGCAGCAGTGGGACGAGGAAGATCTCGCCTTCGGGCCGACGCTCGGCCACCGTCAGGGCGAAGGCGATCTCATCGCGCAGGTAGCCCTCGCGGATCACAGCGTCGCGGGAGAGGCAGACCAGCGCCACGTCGCTGGACTCGACGGCGCTGGGGATCGCCCGCCGCCAGTCCTGGCCGGGGATAAGCTGCTCCTCATCGAGCCAGGGCGCGGCACCGCCCTCGGCCAGCAGCCGCGAGAGCCGCCGCACGGCGGCCTTGTCGGCGGAGGAGTGGCAGAGGAAGACCCGCAGCGGGCGCGGAGCCCCCCCGGTCGTCGGCGTCGGCGGTGCCGTCAGACCCGCAGTGGGCGGGCCGTGATAGACGTTGATCGTGATGATGTCTCGTCCGACGACATCGCGGATCGTCACGTCGCCGACCTGCGCGCCCACGCCGAAGGAGACGGCGGACTGGCCCAGGCTGATCTTCTGGCCGACCAGGCCCCGGAGCACCTGGGCGAAGGACGGGTCGGCGGCGACCCGCTCGCGCAGCGCCTCGGCGCTCAGATCCCCGGCGGACAGGGCGCTGAGCAGGCGGGCCATGCCGGGGGCTTGGGCTTGGGACTCGGCGGGCAGGGCGGCGCGCAGGGCGCGCTCCACCTCCGCCGCGCCGATGGGCGCGGGCTGCGGGCTGGCCGCATCGTCGTCAGGGTGGTCATCCACCGCCACGCCCCAGCCATGCAGCGCCGCCTTGCACTGAGCGATGCCCGCCCGCGCCTCGCGGATACCCGCGCCCACACCGGGCGGGGTATAGGCCGACCCCAGGATCGAGACCTGGTCGAGGTAGTGGGCCAAGGTGGCCCGGTGGGCCTCCATGCGGCGGTGTTGGTGGTCGATCTCATTCGGGGACGGCATGGTCGGTTGCTCAGTCGTGGGGTGCGGATGGCACGGCGGCGGGCGGCGCGGCGACCAGGGCGGCGGGTCGCCGCGCCGCCCCCGGATCGAACAGGCTCTCCCACGAGTATAGCGGCGCGGGCGGGGCTGTCAATGGGGAGGCGGCTGACATGCGCGAGGCCGGGGCGCGACCGCTGCGCCCCGGCCTTGCATCTGAGGGACCCTACCTACAGGCCGTACTGCTCGCGCACCAGATGCCCGAGTCCCAGAGCGTCCAGCTTGGCCATGGGCACCAGCAGCGTCACCGACACCACACCGGGGTGGCGCCCGATCTCGATACCGCCGGTGATGGTGGCGCGGTTCTTCACCTCATCCACGCTCATGCCCAGCAGGTCGGCGGCGCGCTGGAGGCCATTGTCGGTGGCGGCGTTCAAGTTCGGCCCGCTGCCGACGAAGCTGAGCGGCCCGCTCGCCTCGACCCCGGCCACGACGCCCCACCTTCTGGCCAGCGCCTCGGCGGCGGCGCGCTCCTCGGCGCTCAGGGGTCGCGCCAGGGGCGGCAGGTCGTCCGGGCGCATCAGCAGCAACGGCCCGGCGTTGCCCAGACCCTTGAGGACGCTGACCCGCAGCGTTGCCCGGCCCGACACATCCGCCGTGTGCCCGGCGATCTCGCCGTCACCCTGCATGGCGTGCATGTCGCCCAGGTAGACCCCGCCACCCGGCACTTTCACCGGGCAGATCAGGATGGCCCCGGCCCGCACGGCGTCAATGTCCATGTGCCCATCGGTACGCTGCTCTAGATCCTCGGCGGTGAGGCCGTAGGCGTGGGGCGCGCCAACCAGAAACTGGCCGAAGTCGCCTGCATTGTGTGAGTCGGGCATATCCACGGCAGGGGTGGTGCCAATGTTCCCCAGGAAGGGGCGCATGCGCGTGGCGACGAGGACGAGGTCGGCGGGAGCGAAGGTGAGAATGGAGTACTGCTCGGCATTGGCGGGAAGGGCGCTATTGCCGCGTGGGTCTTCGGCGGCGCGGTCGGCCCCGGCGCGGTCGAGGGTCACGGCGATACCGGTGGCCTGGTCAAAGGCCATGGTGTAGCCGTGAGGCATGGAGAAGGAGCCCGCCGGGGTGCCGCAGGCATTGCATCGGATCGCCTGCTGCCCCGTGCCCTCCACGTGGGTCTCGGGCCAGGGGGTGCCGCAGCCGGGGCAGAGGTGGGCCACGTAGGGGTCGCCCTTGCAGGCGGTAGGGATCGCCCCGTCGGTGCCGGAGGCGGTGGCGAGGGATGTCACCTCGATCTGCTCAATGCGGATGACCAGGCCGTCGCCGACCTCGGCGCCCTCAACGGCGACCGGGGCGGTACACTCGTGGCCGCCACGGAAGCTGGGGGTGATCATTGGCCCCCAGCAACCGGGGGCGGTCTCGGCGACGATGACCCCGCCGTCGGCGACGGGGCCGACCATGGGTTGGCTCGGGCCGACCTGGCCACGGGTGTAGCGGGCGATCTCGACGCGGTCACTGACTGGGTTCACCACTGTCATAGGGGCATCCTCTCTCTTACGTAGCGCAGGAATGCCGTGCGGCACAGCGCCGACGGCGGGGATCGGGTGAGGTGTACGAAAGGGTGTGTAGGTATCATACCCTGACGGCGCAGGGGCCGTCAATCAGGGATGGCTGCGCCCTGCGGTACGTCCGGGTCGCTGGGAGTACCGCGCCCCGCTGCGCCCGCGCTCCGGTCGCCGCCCGGCGTGCGTCGTCCTCTACGGATCAGCTCCCTGGCGGCGGGCGATGTGCGGGCTGTGGGGGGAATTCCGTGCGGGGCAGCGATCTGCGCCGGTGATCAGCG
>CAIWXH010000292.1 GCA_903916565.1 uncultured Oscillochloris sp.
GAAGCGACCCCGACGTAGATCGCGGCGTTAGCGATGGTGCCGCGCTGCTCGTAGCGCTCGAAGGTTGGAACGCTCGGGTTCTGGAGAATGTCCCGACTCTGATTGATCATCTCGGGAAGCGATGACTGCTGAACGATAGCCATGGCTCGTGTCCTCCTTATAAAGATGCTGTACAAGCTGCGTCATATCCATCGACTCGACGCATGGGAGTGGCTCGTTGTTGCAGGTTCCATTATACGACGCTTGCCCGTGGCCTGTGACGACGCAGCCCACGGTGGCCGGGCTGATGCAACGTCCGGTTGCCGCGCCAGCCCTCACCCCCCAGCCCCCTCTCCCTGAGCGGGAGAGGGGGGGTCGAACGCTTCCTGATGCCGAATCTCCCCTCTCCCCTTGAGGGAGAGGGGCCGGGGGTGAGGGGTAAAAGGCGACTTTGCAACCGCCATGCCACGGTGGCCGGGCTGATGCAACGTCGCCCGCCGGGGGACTGAAGTCCCCGGCTCTCTAGTGCGAAGCCTGCCTTCGCAGGCTCAGCGAGGCCGCGCAGGCGGCCTTCCTTCGTCCCGCGTAGCCCGTGGCTTCAGCCACCGGGCGGGCGGGTTTGCGAACGGTTTGGCCCTTGACACCGCGACGAATTCCTTGTCTCAAGACACTCCTATCTTTCCGAACTTATGTTTGTTTAGCTTGGTTTCAGAAGCTAATGATGTGTTATACTGGATGGTGCATCTCTATGCCACAAACTGGCACCAACGGAGCGACGCATGAGCGAGCGCAGCGTCTATCTTGACCACGCAGCCACCACGCCACTAGACCCGCAGGTGCTTGCGGCGATGCTGCCCTACTTTACGCAGCATGCGGGCAACCCGTCGAGCATCCACCAGATTGGGCGCGCTGCGCTCCAGGCGCTTGACGACGCCCGCGAGCAGGTGGCCCTCGTGCTGGGCTGCACCCGCCGCGAGATTGTCTTTACCGGCGGCGGCAGTGAGGGCGCGAACTTGGCGCTCAAGGGCGCGGCCCTGGCCCTGCGCGAGGCGGGCCGGGGCGCGCATCTGATTGTCAGCGCCATCGAACACCACGCGGTCCTCGATGCCGCCGCGTACCTCCAGCGCTTCGGTTTCACGCTGACGCGGCTGCCGGTTGATGCCGCCGGACTGGTGCGCCCCGCCGACCTGCGTGCGGCGCTGCGCCCCGACACAGCCCTGGTTTCGGTGATATACGCCAACAACGAGATCGGCACCGTGCAGCCGCTCGCCGAGCTTGGGGCGATCTGCCGTGCGGCGGGCGTGCTTTTGCACACCGACGCGGTGCAAGCCCCCGGCTGCCTGCCGCTTGATGTTGAGGCGCTGAACGTCGATCTGCTCAGTCTGACCGCCCACAAATTTTATGGCCCCAAGGGCGTCGGTCTGCTCTATGTGCGCCGTGGCGTGCCCCTTTTGCCCCAGATCAATGGCGGTGGACAGGAGCGGCGGCGCCGCGCTGGCACCGAAAATGTCCCCGGTATCGTCGGCATGGCAGCAGCCCTGGCCCGCGCCGAGGCGGGGCGTGCCGCCTACACGGCGCGCATGGCCCACCTGCGCGACCGGCTGATCGACGGCCTGCTCGCCCGCATCCCGCAGAGCTGGCTCAACGGCGACCGTGCGCGCCGTCTGCCCACCAACGCCAACCTCGGCTTCGCCTGTGTCGAGGGCGAAAGCGTGCTGCTGCTACTTGACCAAGCCGGGATCTGCGCCAGCAGCGGCTCGGCCTGCACCTCTGGCTCGCTCGACCCATCACACGTTTTGCTGGCGCTGGGGCTAGCGCCTGACGCCGCCAATGGCTCGGTGCGCTTCACCCTGGGCCACAGCATCGGCGAGGCCGACGTGGACTATGTGCTGCAGGTGCTGCCCCCAATGATCGAGCGCCTGCGCGATGTGGTGCCCTGCGCGACCCAGCGCGAGCCGCTTGCGGTGGGGTGAAAACCCGCACCCCCTGACCTTGCCCGCGTACGGGAAAAGGTCAGGGGGTGCGGGGCTAACAGGACGTTTGCCGTAGCCTTAGACAAGGTTCGCAGATGCTTTACAGTTTCGGCACACGCATGGCTTTCTGATGCGCTTGGCCTGAAACCTGAAACCCGGCACCTGAAACCTTGTCCTACACGCCCGTGGTCAGGGTCGCGGTGGGGTCGATCTTGTACGTGTTGATGATCCCGTCAGTCTTGGGGACAACGGTGTCGAACTGATCGCTGGGCACCAGGGTGGTGAGGATCGAGACCTTATTCTCGCGCTGCTCGATGAAGCTATTGCCGAGCAGCGGGACAGACGTGCCATTGCTGGCCTTCGACGTATAGCTCCAAACCACCAGGATGCTGCCGTCCTTCTGGGTCTTCGGATCCTTCGTGACGAAGTCCGGCTCGGTGCCGAACTGGTTCTTCAGGAAGGTGGTGATAATCTTGGTGAGTTCGTCGGCGGTGTAGCTCTTGGTGTCCTCGAAGAGATCGACGATCACCGCCCCGTTGCCGGTCGGGTCAGTCCAGACGTGAATAATCTCGTCCTTCTTGCTGTTATCCTTCAGGGTCCAGTTCTCGGGGATGTCGATGGAGAAGACGCCTGAGGGGTGCTTGAAGGTCTGGAGAGTGCCGAACTCGATGGGCAGCACCTCGCCTGGGGCGGCGGTGGCCTGGGGCGCAGCGGTGCTACCCGTGGTCAGCGTCACGCTGGGGTCGATCTTGTAGGTGTTGATGATCTCGTTGGTCTTAGGCAGAACGGTGTCGAACTGATCGCTGGGCACCAAGGTGGTGAGGATCGAGACCTTATTCTCGCGCTGCTCGATGAAGCTATTGCCGAGCAGCGGGACGGACGTGCCGTTGCTGGCCTTCGACGTATAGCTCCAGACCACCAGGATGCTGCCGTCCTTCTGAGTCTGCGGATCCTTCGTGACAAAGTCCGGCTCGGTGCCGAATTGGCTCTTCAGGAACGAAGTGATAATCTGGGTGAGCTGGTCGGCGGTGTAGCTTGTCTTGTCCTCGAAGAGATCGACGATCACCGCCCCGTTGCCGGTCGGGTCGCTCCAGATGTGGATAATCTCGTCGGCCTTGCTGTTGTCCTTCAGCGTCCAGGTGTCGGGGATGTCGATGGAGAAGACGCCCGAGGGGTGCTTGAAGGTCTGCAAGGGGCTGAACTCAACGGGCAGCACCTCGCCAGCGGCGGCGGTGGCCTTGGGTGCCACCGTGGGCTTCGCTGTGGGCGCAGCGGTTGGCTCGGTCGTAGGCTCAGCCGTGGGCCGGGGCGTGCGGGTGGCGGCCTCTACCGTAGCGGTGCTGGCGGGGGCGGTCGTGGGCTTAACAGCCTGACCACCACCGCAGGCGGTGAGCGTCAGGGTGAGGGCAACGGCAGCGGGCGCGAACAAGCGACGAAGCGGATCGTGCATAGTTCCTCCTAAGATTAGGGCCATAGATGATACAACAGACAAAAGCTATCTTAACATCTTCTGGGTACGTATTGCATGGCAGTTGCAAAGTTGCCCGCCGGGAGGTTGAAGCCCCCGGCGCTTGGGTGCGAAGCCTGCCTTCGCAGGCTGGTTGAGGCCGCGCAGCCCGTGGCTTCAGCCACCGGGCGAGGGCTGGCATGCGATGTTGCATCAGCCCCATGGCGGTTGCAACGTCGCCTTTTACCCCTCACCCCCGGCCCCTCTCCCTCACGGGGAGAGGGGAGATTCGGCATCAGGAAGCGTTCGACTCCCCCTCTCCCGCTCAGGGAGAGGGGCTGGGGGGTGAGGGCTGGCGCGGCAACCGGACGTTGC